>JAYUZI010000254.1:0-3370 GCA_043751915.1 Gammaproteobacteria bacterium
GGGGGAGACGTAGTTCATGATGACGGCTGCGTAGCCGAACGCGGTGCTCATCACAATGGCGTTGACCGGGACGCCGCGCTGGTTGATCCGGGCAATACCCCGGGGTGCATCCCCGCGCCGCGCCAGCGCCATGATCATCCGCGATGAGGCGAACAGCCCGCTGTTGAGAGCGGACAGTACCGCTGTCAGGATCACCCCGTTCATGATCTGCGCTGCAGCGGGCACGTGGACGGCTTCGAGCGCTGTGACGTACGGTTGAATGATCCCCGGTGCATTCCATGGCACCAATGTCACCACCACGAGGATGGAACCGACGTAGAACACCAGTACTCGCGAGACCACGGACTGCGTCGCGCGGGCGACCGCCCGCTCGGGCTCGGCCGATTCGGCCGCGGCCACGGTGACGATTTCGGAACCGAAGTAGAACCCGGTCGCGGCCACTGCGCCGGTGAGCACCGGCGCCAGGCCCATGGGCATGAATCCGCCGTGCGCCGTCAGGTTTGCAAAGCCCCCGGGCAGGCCCGGCCACAGACCAGCCACGACCACGACGCCGATGCCGAGAAATAAGGTGATCGCGACGACCTTGATCGACGCGAACCAGTACTCGGTCTCACCCCACGAGCGCACCGAGAGCAGATTCAACAGTGTGAACACCGTCATGAGGCCCAGCGTAAAACGCCACGGCGCGACAGTGGGGAACCAGTGTGTCAGCAGGCGAGCCCCTGCCACCGCTTCGAGTGCGACCACGATGATCCAGAAATACCAGTACATCCATCCGGTCATGAAGCCCGCGAGTTCACCGAGCGCGAGGCGGTTGTATTCGTAGAAACCGCCGACCGCGGGATAGGCGGAGGCCATCTCGCCCAGCATCCGCATCACCAGCACGACCAGCGTGCCGGTCAGCGCGAAGGACAGCACGGCGGCAGGCCCGGTGGCCTGGATGACGACGCCGCTGCCTACGAACAGCCCGGCGCCGATCACGCCGCCCAGAGCGATCATGCGCATGTGCCGGGTCTTGAGCGTACGGCGCAGCCCGGTAGAGCCGGTATCAGTGCTGGCGGGGTCGTGATTCATGCAGGATCTCGGGTTAGGTGGCCGCGCAGTGCCACGGCGGCAGGATCGCCGACTCCGACGCTGGAGTAAAGCACACGGTCAGTACGCCAGCAGCGTGACGATCCGGTTGACGACGGCACCGCCGGCCACGAGCCACAGAAACAGGATAAACGCCAGCAGCAACGGCCGTCCGCCGGTGCGCCGCAGCGTACCAAAGTGCGTCGAGACTCCGAGCGCAGCCATCGCAGCGGCGAGCAGCCAAGTGTCGAACACCGTGATCAGGCCGACCATCGGACGCGGCACCAGGTCCATGGAATTGAATAGCACCGTGGCGATGAACAGGAGCGCAAAAGTGGGTACCGTCACCGGGCACTCGACCTCCGTGCCGGCCGCCGCCGACGCATTGCAGGCCCTGGCCCGGGCCCGGAGCCACGCCGCGAGCATCGGCAGGAACGGCGCCAGCATCATCACGCGCACCATCTTGGCGATCACCGCCGTGCCGGCCGCATCCGGCCCGATCTGCCGGCCCGCCGCGACTACCTGCGCAACCTCGTGCACGGTCGAACCAAGATAGATGCCAAATGCGGCGGGACCTCCGGGAATCACCAGCCACACGTGGTTCAGATCGTAAAGTAACGGGTAAAGGAACATCGAGACCGTTCCGAAGATGACCACCCCGGCGACCGCAACACTCACCTGTTCGGGTTTGCCACGCACCAGTGGCGCTGTCGCCAGCACGGCCGCCGCCCCACAAATCGCGCTACCCGCACCGACCAGCATTGCCACGGAGCGCTCGAGCCCGAGTAGCCGCGTCCCGACCTGATAGGCGAGCGCGAAGGTCAACGCCACCATCAGGGAGTCGATCAACACGCCTTGCCAGCCCACATGGCCGATGTCCTGCAGCGTGAGCCGGAACCCGTAGAGCACGACGCCGTAGCGAAGCAGTGTCTGGCGTGAGATGGTGACGCCAGGGTCCGCCCTCGGCGCGATCACAGGGTAAAAGGTATTCCCGACCAGCATACCGAGGATGATCGCTACGGTGAGCGGGCTGATGCCGTGCGCCTGCAGTGCCGGCCAGCTGGCCAGCAGCACAGCGGCGAGCCCCAGTACCGCACTGACCAGCAGCCCCGGCCATGCTTTGGCAAACCCCGCCACGCTACTCATGCATCGACCCCAGTGCCGCGTGGACGTGGTGGGCAATCGCCAGTTCCTCGTTAGCTGCGACGATCCAGATCGGGCAGCGCGAGCCGGCGGCAGCGAGCGCCGCCTCATTGCGGCGATTGCGGTTCTCATCGATCGCCAGACCAAGCCACGCGAGGTGAGCGACGATCCGGGCGCGCACCGCTGCACTGCCGGCGCCGATACCGCCGGTGAAGGCGATCGCGTCGAGCCCCCCGAGCGCGACCACCAGCGATCCGGCGTGCCGGGCCGCCCAGTAGCTGAAGTGCTCGACCGCGCGCCGACACGCGTCGTCGTCGATGCGCTCCAGTTCGCGCATGTCCGAGCTCCGCCCGGACAAGCCCAATAACCCGGAGCGCCGGTACAGCAACTCCTCGAGTGCATCGACCGTCAGGTTGCGGTCGCGCTGCAGCGCCAGCAGCACGCCCGGATCTATCGCACCGCAGCGCGTGCCCATCACGAGGCCGTCGAGCGTCGAATAGCCCATCGTCGTAGCGACGCTGCGGCCGTTGCGGACCGCCGCGATGCTGCAGCCGTTGCCGAGATGGAATATGAGCAGACGGCCAGGCGCAGCCCCGCTACCCTGCTCTGTGAGCACGGCCGTGACGTGCTCGAAACTGAGCCCATGAAACCCGAAGCGTCGATATCCCGCCTCGTGCAGTTCTGCCGGCAACGCATAGCGGCTGGCAACTTCCGGCACCGTCGCGTGGAACGCCGTATCGAAGCACGCCACCTGCGGCAGGTCCGGAACCCGCTCGCTAATCAAATCGATCAGACCGATCTCCGAAGGAAGATGCTCCGGAGCGTAGGCGCTGATACGGCGCAGTTCATCCAGCATTTCCTTGGTGACGCGATGCGGTTCTTGGTAGTCGGCACCGCCGTTGACAACCCGATGGCCAACTGCCGTGATCGAAGTGAGGCCGATTTGCTTGTCGAGCCAGTCGAATAGGAAATTCGCCGCCGACCGTTGATTGAAGTCGCCGATGCCTCGGTTGTCCTGCTGATTCCGAGCGGGATCATTGAATTCGAAGTTGGTTCCGCGCAAGCCGATGCGGTCGATTTTGCCGCTCAGCCCTCGCTTCGGCGGGTCGCCCATCTGGTATAGCCCGAACTTGATGCTCGACGAGCCGCCATTGAG
>JAYUZI010000255.1:0-3372 GCA_043751915.1 Gammaproteobacteria bacterium
TACTCCGTGTAGTTCACCCGCCACGCGCCGGGACCCGAGGCCCACTCGCCAACGTGAAAGCGTCCGTCGCCCGAGGACAGCACGTTCCAAAGCTGCTGCTGCGGGTGCCCGGCGACAAGGTTGGCTGGTGCCGGGGTGCTGTGCTGCGGCGCCCCGAGTGATTTGAAGTCGATGATTTTCAAGGTGGCCTGACCCCCTCGGGAGCGTAACAGGAATTGCGCGCCGACCGTACTCCGTGGCAATCGCGCGCGGGCAAAAAGAGTGTGCCGGGCATGCGCCGCTATGTTCAAATATCAAGAGCGGGAAAAATATATGACCGGCGGCCGCACATACACCATCGCTTTTTTTCCTGAGGCCGCCTACGGCCCAGCGCTCAATTCCGTGGGCATTGCGCAGGCAATCACGCGCCTCGGCCACAAGGCCGTGTTTCTCTCGGACCCCGGCTTCCTCGAGGTCTACCGCGGCTACGGCTTCGATGCCCACGCGGTGAATCTGTCCGCGCCGATGCCACCCGAACAGATGGCCCGTTTCTGGGAAGATTTCATCAACGGCCACCTGCCCAATTTCTACAAGCCGGCCTACGAGCAGATCGACAACTACGTAAAGGAATGCTGGGCGGCCATCATCGACAGCGCGCGCTACGCGCAGCACGACCTGCCCGGCGTCCTGGCGCAGATCAAGCCCGACCTCATCTGCGTCGACAACGTGATCCTGTTCCCGGCGATAAAGCAGCACGGCGCGCCATGGGTGCGCATCGTGTCCTGCTCCGAAAACGAAATCGAGGACCCGGCGATTCCGCCGCACCTGTCGGGCTGCGGCGAAAGCGATCGTGCCTGCCATACGCGGTTTCGCACCCGCTTCAACGAGGTCATCGGCCCGCTGCACGCGAGTTTCAACGAGTTCCTCGTCTCGCAAGGTGAAAAGCCCTATCCGCTCGGCCAGTTCTTCGAACCCTCGCCGTACCTGAACCTGTTGCTGTACCCGGAAGCCGTGAGATTCAAGCGCTCCCACGCGCTGCCGCCGGCACAGTTCCAGTATCTCGAGGGTTGTGTGCGCCAGGAGAAACCGTACACCGTGCCGCGCTTCGCGGCGCATCAGGACGCGCCGCTCATATATCTGTCCTTCGGGAGTCTCGGTGCCGGAGACGTGACGCTGCTCAAGCGGCTGATCGCCGCCCTCGGAAAACTCCGCTGCCGCGCGCTCGTCAACGTCGGCGGCTACCAGGATCAGTACACCGACCTGCCGCCGAATGTCATCGCCGACAGCTGGTTCCCGCAGCCTTCGGTGATACCGCTGGTCGACGTCGTGATTCACCACGGCGGCAACAATTCGTTCACCGAGTGCCTGCTGTTCGGCAAGCCCGCGATCATCATGCCCTTCGCCTGGGACGGCCACGACAACGCCACGCGTGTGCAGGAGACCGGCCACGGTTTCCGCTTGAGCCGCGCTGAGTGGACCGAGGCCGAGCTGGCCGCGCGCATCAACGAGTGCCTGCACGATGACGCCCTGCATGCCAGGCTCGCCGCCACCCGCACTCAAATGCGCGCGCAGGACGGGCCTGCCAAGGCCGCGCGGCTCCTGACCGGCCTGCTCGACAAAGGGAAAAACGATGGCTGAACTCGAATCGTCCGCACCGCACCTCGCCAACGCGTCGACGCGCAACGATGTCGTGTCCTGGGGCGTGCAGCCCGAGGCCATCGCGGGCGTATCGCACTCCAGCGGCCGGGTGCTGTTCAAGGGGCCTGACAACCAGCCCGAAGCGGGGCTGTGGATCTGCACGCCGGGCCGCTGGCGCCTGTCGATCCCGCGCGACGAACTGTGCTACTTCGTCGCCGGACGCGCCGACTACCGGCGCGACAACGGCGAGCGCATCGAGGTCACACCCGCAACCCTGGTGCTGTTCCCCGGCGGCTGGGCCGGCGAGTGCACGGTGTACGAGCCGATGCGCAACACTTATATGCTGACTGCAGGCGCTGCCGCCCCCGGCGAGGAGTCAGCCCCAATTGCGACCCCTTCCCTGCGCGACCCGCTGTCACAAACCAACCTTATCGACTGGGGCGTCATCCCCACCATGCTGGAAGGTGCGTCGCACACTTCCGGGAAGCTCCTGCACAAAGGCCCGGGGGGACGCTCGGAGAGCGGCATCTGGCGCTGCACACCGGGCAAATGGGACTGTCGGGTGACCCGCGACGAGTACTGCCATTTTCTGGCGGGCCGCAGCACCTACGTGCACGAAAGCGGCGAGGTGATCGAAATTGCTCCCGACACCGTGGCGTTCTTCCCGCAGGATTGGCGCGGCGTCTGCACGGTCCACGAAACCGTGACCAAGGTCTACATGATACGTTGAACAAAACGCCGTAGACACCTGATTTCACACGGTTGTCATTCAACTGCAATCCGGGCGTCACGGTCCGGGCCGAAGCTGAACACTGCCTACCCTCACCGGAGAGCAGCAGCGTATGGTTCAAAAGCACCACCCTCACCTGCAGGTACGGACGGCCTTCCTGTCGGACCTTCACCTCGGCGCGCGCGAGTGCCGCGCCGACCTGGTGCTCGACTTCCTGCACCGCGTGCAGATGCAGGAGCTGTTTCTGGTCGGCGACGTCGTCGACGTCTGGAGCCTGCGCCGCAGTTTCTATTGGCCGCAGCTCCACAACAATGTGCTGCGCACCATTCTCGGCAAGGCCAAGCACGGCACGCGGGTCATCTTTGTGCCCGGCAACCACGACGAGGAATTCCGCGACCTCGACGGCGCGGTGTTCGGCAATCTTGAAGTGCACCGCGAATACGTGCACACCACGGCCGCGGGCCGCCAGATGCTGGTGATGCACGGCGACGAATTCGACGCCAACGTGAAATTCAGCCGCGCTCTGGCGGCGCTGGGCTCGGGCATGTACGGCGTGACGCTCGGCCTGAACCGTGTCGTCAATCGCGTGCGCCGCACGTTCGGGTTTACGTACTGGTCGCTGGCCACCTACCTGAAATCAAAGGTCGGGAGCGCTGGCAAATATGTACAACTCTTCGAAGAGGCGGCCGCGCACGCCGCGCAGCGGCGCGGGCTCGACGGCATTATCTGCGGGCACATTCACCGCCCCGCGAATCGCGAACTGCACGGCGTGCGCTACTGCAATACCGGCGATTGGGTGGAGAACTGCTCAGCGCTGGTCGAGGACCGCGCGGGCGAACTGCGCCTGTGGCAGCTGGCCGACTGGGCTCAGCCGATAGCCGCGCAGCCGCGGCTCGCCCCTGCGGCCTGAGCGCGCCCGCGCGTCGCGCCGAGACACAGCGCCAGGGCAAACACAGACAGCCAATCGAGCGCGCCACCGCCACCGCCCGTGCTTGCGGCCGCCGCACCGCCGGTGCCGCCGGTAC
>JAYUZI010000256.1:0-2574 GCA_043751915.1 Gammaproteobacteria bacterium
GCCTTCGAATGGGAGTACTTTCCAGGCCAGGCGCGCGTAGCACTGGCGCTCAAGGCCGTCATGGAGCCCAAATGAGCCGCCATGTATTCAAGCTCCCGGACCTCGGTGAAGGCACGGTTTCCGCGGAAGTCGTCGCGTGGCTCGTCAAGCCCGGCGATGTGCTCAGGGAAGACCAACCGCTGGTGGAAATGTCCACCGACAAGGCCGTGGTCGAGATTCCCTCTCCGGTCAGCGGCCGGGTGCTGACGATCACCGGCAAGCCGGGCGACGTGATCGCCGTGGGCGCCGAACTGGCGAGCTTCGACACGGAAGACACGGCGGCCAGGAAGGCTGCGGCGGCGCCCGCCCCTTCCGCCGCCGCACCAGCAGCCAGTGCGCAGGCCACCCGCGCCGGCGCCCATGCGGACACCGCAACGCAGGTGCGCGCTTCCCCGGCGACGCGCCGGCGTGCGCAGGAGGCGGGCCTCGACCTGGCGGCCGTTTCCGGCAGCGGCTCGAGCGGGCGCATCATGCCCGACGACCTGCGCTCGGCGCTCTCGGCGCGCGCAGCCGGCGGCCCGGCGCCAGCGGCCACCGCGGTCGCTACACTCACTGCGCCGCCCGCCCCGGCGGCGGCAATCGAGGAGATTCCGGTCATCGGCATCCGCCGCGTGATCGCCCAGCGCATGAGCGAGGCGGCGCGCAGCATCCCGCATTTCTCCTACGTCGAGGAAGTCGACATCTCCGCGCTCCACGCCATGCGCGAGCATCTGAATTCGACCGCGCCCAAGGGCGCGACGCCGTTGAGCTACCTGCCCTTCATCGTGGCGGCGCTGGTGCGCGCATTGCAGCGCTACCCGCAGTGCAATGCCCACTATGACGCGGCGCGCGAGGTCATATTGCGGCACGGCGCCATCCACGTGGGCGTCGCCACACAGACCAGCGAAGGCCTGAAGGTGCCGGTGGTACGCAACGCGCAGCAGCTCACGCTGCGCGCGCTCGCGGCGGAGATTACCCGTGTGACCGGCGCGGCCCGCGATCGCTCGGCGCGGCGCGAGGAGCTGAGCGGCTCGACGATCACCATCACGAGCCTGGGCAAGCTCGGCGGCATCGCCAGCACGCCGATCATCAACATGCCCGAGGTCGCGATCATCGGCGTGAACCGCGCCGTCGAGCGGCCCATGGTCGTGGCCGGTGCGATCACCGTGCGGCGGATGATGAATCTGTCCTCGTCCTTCGATCACCGCTTCGTCGATGGCGCGGACGCGGCCGGACTGATCCAGGCGCTGAAGGACCTGCTGGAACATCCGGCGACGATCTTCATCGCCTAGGCGGCCTCGAGTCGCGGGCTGGCGTGCGTGAAGGCCTGCACACAGCCGATCAGCGCCGGATATTTCGCGGTGATCACGTACACCGGAATGGCCGCCAGGAAGTTCCGGAAGCGCCCCTTCGCCTCGAAACAGGCGCGGAACGGCGAGACCGCAAAGTACTCGCCCAGCCGCGGCACGATGCCGCCGCCGATATAGACGCCGCCGCGCGCGCCGAGGGTAAGGGCGAGATTTCCGGCCACGTTGCCCAGCCACCCGCAGAACATCTGCACCGCCTCGCGGCAGCGCGCGTCTTCGCCCGTGAGCGCGCGTCGGGTGATTTCATTGGCATGCAGGACCTCGACTGCGACGCCATCGAGTTCCGCCAGCGTGCGAAACAGCAGTTCCAGTCCGTCGCCGCACAACACCCGCTCGGCCGACACGTGTGAGTAGCGGCGGTGGAGCACAGCGACCACGGCCAGCTCGCGCGGCTCCACAGCGGGGAGAGTGACATGGCCACCCTCGCCCTGGAGCGCGAGCCACGCACCGTTGGCGTGCAGCAGGCCGGAAACGCCCAGGCCCGTGCCCGGCCCGATCACCGCGATTGCAGCATCGGCGAGCGGCGTGGCGCCACCGACCTGGTAGCGTTCGGCGACTGCCAGGCGCGGTACGGACAGCGCGAGCGCGGTGAAGTCATTGAGGAATATGAGTTGCTCGAGCTCGAGCGCACGGCGGGTCGCCGCGGCGGAGAAATCCCAACCGTTGTTGGTGAGCGCGACGCGGTCGTCGAGCAGCGGCCCCGCGACTGCGAAGGCGGCGATGCGCGGCACGGGCACCCGGCCCTCGGCACGGAGCTCGTGCAGGTAGTGCGTGGCAGCTGCGGCCGGACCGGCGTAGTCGGCGCACTTGTACACGTGCTCGTTGTGCAGGGCGTCGCGATACCAGACGCCGAAGCGCGCGTTGGTGCCACCAATGTCGGCAACCAGCAGGGCCGCACTGGCGGCGTCGGCAATGGCGGCATCCGTCATGGTTCAGAACATCGAGTTGACGTTCGCGGATTCTTCGGGGACGTCCTGCAACACATCCCAGTGCTCGACGATCTTGCCGTGTTCGAGCCGGAAGATGTCGACCGCCGCCTGCTCCGGCCCGCGCGTGCCAGCCGTCGGGCCGGCGAGGTAGCGCGAGTGCACCGCCACCAGGTCGCCCTGCGCCACCGTGCGTTTTATCTCCTGATGCAGCTGCGGGTAGAGTTCGTGGGTGAGTTTCGTGAGCGCACTCACCGCGCCCT
>JAYUZI010000257.1:0-2675 GCA_043751915.1 Gammaproteobacteria bacterium
ACATACTGGGCGCGGTCCGCCAGGCCACGGTCAGGCTCGAGGCCTGCTACGACCCGCAGGGCCTGCGTTTGCGCAGCTAGCTGCCTATACGGGAGTCGGCCGTATTCCGAATGAAACTGGATCGGAGTCGAGCGCGTCATTGCGGAACGCATCGATCAACGGGCCCAGAAATCGCTGATAGCGTCGCCAGCGCCCAACTGAGGAGGCGGTGAGCGGCTGGCGTACCTGCCAGCTGCTGGCGGTCAGCACAGGTCGTTCGGTGAGCTGAAACTCGAGACAGCGCGCGTCCCAGGGCAGACCGATGTGCTCCAGCATGCGACGCGTCCACCACTCCGGCTCGGCGACCAGCCTATCGTACGGGACGTCGAGCAGCGTCCCAACCGGCAATGTTGTTCTCCACTCGGCCATCATCCGCTGATACTCACGATAGTAGTGGACGAGGTCATCGAGGTCGGTGGCGTAGCTGTGCGCCGATGTGAAGCCCTGGAAAAAGATCGACAGGCAGGTATCGCGCGGATCGCGCACGAGGTGAATGAATCTCGCGTCCGGCAGGGCTGCGTGGATCAGTCCCACGTTCTCGAAGTTGCCGGGTAGTTTGTCAATAACACGCGCGGCTGTGGGCGACAGACGCGCGAGCAGCGCCAGGTATTCGGTCCCCAGACGGGCAATGCGCCTTGCCCGTTCGCTGGCCGTCGTGCCCTGAGTCACATCCGCGGCGAGATTCCAAAACAGGATCTCTTCCGCGCCGTACACGTCCGGGTGCGACGCCAGGATCTGTTCGACCAGCGTCGTGCCTGAGCGCGGCATGCCTATAATGAATACCGGACGGTCCGATGCGATGCCAGACCCGGCGTCGGCCAGTGCGTCCTGCGCCGCGCGATCGTAGGCGGCCAGCGTCGCGCTGACGCGTGCTGTCGTCGCCGCGCGGTCGTAGACCAGGCCAGTCTTGCGGGCCAGGGCATTTCCCGACGAATGCGCGGCGAAGGCGGCATCGTACTCGCCGAGGTCATCGTAGTATTTGCCGAGCGCGTGGTAGAGACTGACCGCGTGCGTGGCCGGAATGCCCCGAGCCAGCACGCGTTCCGCAGACTCGCGCCAAACACCGTCGGCCGCCGTCATGCGCCGTGTCCGCGCCGATCCCACCAGCGCCTCCGGCAGGTCTGGGTCGAGGGCCAGTGCCTCGCCGTAGCGGTCCGCAGCCTGGCTGAAGTGGCCGCAGTCGGCGGCCAGGCTGCCGAGCAGGGCCAGCACATCCGGCGCTCGCCGCACCGCGAGCGCTCGCTGGGCCGTCGCCTCCGCTTCTGCCAGGCGCCCGAACGCGCGCAAAGTCATGGCGCGCGCGGTCAGGAGCGGCGGATTGGCGGGATCGATGGCCAATCCGTCGCAGTAGCAGGCGTCCGCCTGCGGCACCTCGCTCAGGGCAAGCAGCGCATTGCCCAGATGTAGGTACGCTTCGGGCAACTGGTCATTGAGCGCCAGCGCACGCCGGCCAGCCTCGACGGCACCACGAAAGTCACCAAAACAGTGCAGTGCGTGGGCCAGGTTGGAGTGCAGGCGAGCATCGGTCGGTGCGCGCTCGATGGCTGTTCGGTAGCAACGCATGGCTTCCTCGTAGCGCCCGAGGCCCACGAACAGCGTTGCCAGATCACTGAGTATGCGAGGCTCCGGCCGGCGAGCCGCAAGCTGTTCAAAAGACTGCATCGCCTCAGGCGTACGGCTGGCGGTGGCCAGCGCGGCAACCAGGTGCGCAAGCGCGACCAGGCTATCGGGCTCAAGCGCGATCACCCTTCGGTAGCCTTCGATCGCTGCATCGAGTTCGCCGCGGGAGCGCCGGGCATTGGCGAGATTGCCATGCGCCGCCGCGAAGTCGGGGCGAAGCTCAAGCGCCCTCTGGCAGCTCGCCATGGCTCCGGTGACGTTACCGAGTGCGAGGCGCACTCGCCCAAGGTCGTTATGCGCTTCGGCGAGGTCAGGCCGCAGCACCGCCGCACGTTCAAAGCATTGCGCAGCCCGGGCTTGGAAACCGCGATCTTCGAGTGCCTGCCCGAGCACCAGCTGAATCGTCGCATCCTGCGGCAACATCTGGCTGGCCGATTCAAAGGCCGGAATGGGGTCCTTCCCTTGTTGCTGGAGCGCCAAACCCAGGCAGGCCCAGGCCGCGCTGTGCCGTGGGTCGCGCTCGAGCAGCCGCTCGGATTCGGCCGCCGCCTCCGCAGCGCGCCCGCTCTGGAGGAGCGCAAGGGCCCGTGATGCGTCTGCGCTCGCCGGAAGCGCGGCTTCCGGCGCGCGGCCATGGCAATGCTTGAACTTGCGGCCGCTGCCGCAGGGGCACGGCTCGTTGCGTCCAGCGACCACGCCGTTATCGATAGCGCTGGGGCGCGTCGCCCAGCGCGTCACGGAGCGGCGTCAACCAGGGCTCGTAGTGTCGCCACTGGTCGAGGCTTTCGCGAAATATCGGCTGGCGCACCTGCTCCGAGCTCGCAGTGCGGACGCTTCGTTCGGTGCGATGAAACTCGATGCACGCGGGATCAAAGCGCAGCTCACAGAATTCCAGGAGCCGTCGCACGCCGCCTTCGAGGTCGTCGACGACATCCTCGTGGTGCACCCGCAGCACCCGACCTGGCAGGACCTGGTCCCAGTGCTCCATCAACTCGAGGTAGGTGCGGTAGTAGCGG
>JAYUZI010000258.1:0-12120 GCA_043751915.1 Gammaproteobacteria bacterium
CCGCACTGGGGCATGTTCCTGATCGGCGTGCTCGGCATGGTGATGTATGCGTCGGTGAGCACCATTACCGCGTGGTTCGTGAAGAATTTTCTCAACGCCTCGTTCGTCGAGAAGAATCTCACCGTGCTGCGCTACGTGCCGCCGGGAATCATCCTGCTGTTCCTGCTGCGCGGCGTCGGCGACTACCTCGCCAATTACTTTCCCGGCTGGGTCAGCCGGCAGATGATCAAGACGATACGTGCCGACCTGTTCGCGCACTATATGTGCCTGCCCACGGCCTGGTACGAGCGTGAATCCTCGGGCGCCATGCTCTCGCGCCTCACCTACAACGCCGAGCTGGTGGCCGACGCCGCGACCAACTCGGCCACGGTGCTGATCCGCGACTCGCTGGCCATCATCGGGTTGCTGTGTTACCTGTTCCTGCTCAACTGGCGCCTGGCGATCTTCGCGCTGCTGGCCGCGCCCGTCATCGCCGGTCTGGTGAGCAGCGTGAACCGGCGCTTTCGCCGCTACAGCACCCGCATCCAGAATTCGATGGGCGATGTGACGCGCCTGGCCAAAGAGGCCATCGACGCGCACCGGGTGGTCAAGGTCTTCAACGCGCAGGAACACATGCGGGCGGCCTTCGCGACCGCCAACGAGCTCAACCGGCATTCCAACATGCGGCTGATCTCCGCGCGCTCGACCAGCAACCCGCTCGTGCAGCTGATTGCCGCGCTGGGGCTGGCGAGCGTGCTGTACGTGGCGATCCACCAGGTCGACAGCGGGGCGATGCGGGTCGGCGACCTGCTGGGTTTCCTCACCGCACTCCTGCTGGTGCCCGAGCCGCTCCGTCGGTTGGTGGGCATCAGCGGCCCACTGCAGCAGAGCATTGCCGCGGGCGCCAGCCTGTTTGAGGTGATCGACACGCCGGGCGAGCCCGAGGGTGGCACGCGCTCGCTCGCCCGCGCGCACGGCGATGTGGAATTCCGTGGCGTGGAATTCACCTACGACACGGACAAGGGCCGGGTGCTGCACAACGTCAACCTGCGGGTCACGGCCGGCACCACGGTGGCCATCGTGGGTCGCTCCGGGAGCGGCAAGTCGACACTGGTTTCGCTCCTGCCGCGCTTCTACGACCCGAGTTCCGGCGCAGTGCTGCTCGACGGCGTCGACATCCGCGAATACCGGCTGCGCGACCTGCGCGCCCAGATCAGCCTAGTGAGCCAGGAAGTGGTACTGTTCAACGATACGATCCGCAACAACATCCTGTTCGGCGCCACCGGGGTCGATGGGCCGGCCGTGGACGCGGCGGCACAGGCCGCATTTGTCAGCGAATTCGTCGCCGACCTGCCGCAGGGACTCGAGACCATCGTCGGCGATCGCGGCCTGCTGCTCTCCGGCGGCCAGCGCCAGCGGATCGCGATCGCGCGCGCGCTGCTGCGCAATACGCCGGTGCTCGTGCTTGACGAAGCCTTTTCAGCGCTTGATACGGCCTCTGAGAGGTTCATACAGGCAGCACTCGAGAAGTTGGTAAGGAACCGTACGACGTTTGTCGTTGCACACCGGCTTTCGACCATTGAACACGCTGACCTGATCGTCGTCATGCAGGACGGCGCCATCGTCGAGTCGGGCACGCACGCGCAGCTGGTGGCCGGATCGCGGGTGTACGCGCAGCTGCATCAGCTGCAATTTAACGTGTGAGCCCGTGGCGGCAGCGAACGCAAAAAAGGCTCGTGCGCGCACCGGTGCCGGGCGTGCGAGTGCATTCGTCCAGCGGGATGTGGTCGGGCGCGCTTCAGTGTGGCGTCGCTGGCGCGCCGCCACACTGGCGAACCTTGCCCTCGCTGGCGCGATGGCCCAGTGGACCACCGCAAGAATCCGATGAAACACCGCATCGCGCCGACGCTCGGGCTGCGGCGCCCTCCGACACATCCCGCCAGACGAATGCACTCGCGCGCCCACTATTGGTGCGCGCAGCCGGCGTTCTTGCGCGCGCTACGGTCATGGGCTGCGACTTGGACGCGTGGGTGCACGTTCACCGCCTGCCTCACTGATCGCGCGCGGCGCCAGATGCCACGATTCTTGACCTGCGACCTGCGACCGGCGTGCAAGGGCATGTGCAGAGCGGTTGCCTGCATGCGGTTATGGCGTCGTCGTGTGGCCGATTGTGTCGGAGGGCGCCGCAGCCCGCGCGTTGGCGTAATGCAGTATTTCTTCCAACTCTTGCGGCATTACAACAAGGCATTACGCCAGCGAGGGCAAGGTTCGCCATTGAGCGGCGCAATTCGATTGCGCCGCTCAATGAGGCGCGCCCGACCACAATCGGCAATACGACTATGGCATGGCAGCCTGCTGACGCCTGAACCGCTCATGCTTTTGCGCGTGTCGCCACCATGAGTCTCGACGCCTGGTTTCAGCAGGTCTGGTACGAGCGTGCAAGCGCGCCGTGGTGGCTGCGCATGTGGTCGCCGGCTTATGGCGCTGCCATGCAACTGCGGGCGCGGCTGTACGCACGCGGTTGGTTGCAGTCGGTCGGCGTCGGCGTGCCCGTCATCGTCGTCGGCAACATCACCGTCGGTGGCACCGGCAAGACGCCGTTCGTGATCTGGCTGGTGGGCCACTTGCGTAAGTTCGGGTTGCCCGTGGCGGTCGTGACGCGCGGCTACGGGCGCAGCAGCAGAGCGCGCGTGACCACCGACATCCTGCGCGTCGATGACAGTTGCCGGGCCGATGAAGTGGGCGATGAAGCCCTGCTGATCAGGCGGCGCACCGGATGTCCCGTCTACGTCTGCCGCGATCGTGTGGCGGCGGCCCGGGCCGCGATCGCGGACGGCGCCAGGATCATCGTCGCCGACGACGGGCTGCAGCACCTGCGGCTTCGGCGCGCCGTCGAGATCGCGCTGATTGACGCACAACGGGGCCTCGGCAATGGTGCGTTGCTGCCTGCGGGTCCGTTGCGCGAGGCGGCCACGCGCCTGGCAGGCGTCGATGCCGTGGTCCTCACGGGCGCGGGCGTGGGGCCAGGCGCAGACGCCGCAATCCTGGCCGGCGCTTTGCGCATGGGATTGGCGGGAGAAATGCTGCAGGCCGTGAATGGCGTTGCCGTTGGGCGCACGTTGCGGAGCTTCGCCGGCCAGCGCGTGCATGCCGTGGCGGGCATCGGCAACCCGGGACGCTTCTTTGCGGCGCTCAAGGCGGCAGGGCTTGAAGTTACCCCCCATCGGTTTCCAGACCATCACCGCTATAGGCGCTGGGACCTGCAGTTCGACGACGAGCTTCCGGTGATCATGACCGAGAAGGATGCAGTAAAATGCCAGGCCTTCGCACCGGCGCGTTGCTGGTGCCTCCCGGTCAGCGCGGTCTTTGCGGACGCGGCTGAACGGGCACTGTTACGGAGAATCCTGATGGACGCACGCCTGCTCGACATCCTCGCCTGTCCCTTGTGCAAGGGGCCATTGCGGCTCGCGGATGACGCCTCGGGCAAGGTGCTCGTGTGCCGCGCCGATCGGCTGGCGTTTCCGGTGCGCGACGGCATTCCCGTGATGCTCGAAGAGCAGGCGCGCCAGCTGGAGTCCACCGACCCGTTGCTGGAGCGCTAACTTGTTCAAGGTCGTGATTCCGGCGCGCTACGCTTCGACGCGACTCCCCGGCAAGCCGCTCCTGCTTATCGCCGGAAAGCCGATGCTGCAGTGGGTTTACGAGCGCGCCTGCGCCGCGCAGGCCGACGAAGTCCTCATCGCCACCGACGATGAGCGCATCGCCGCCAGCGCGCGCGGCTACACCGCGCCGGCAAATGCGCCGGCGCCAGAGGTGGTGATGACCGCGGCGACGCACGTCTCGGGCACCGACCGGGTGGCGGAAGTCGCCCGGGCGCGGGGTTGGGACCAGCGGCAGATCGTGGTCAATGTGCAAGGCGACGAGCCGCTCCTGCCGCCGCTGCTGATCCGGCAGGTGGCGGCACTCCTCGAGCGCTACCCGCAGGCCGACGTCGCCACGCTGATGAGCCCGATCGGATCATTGAGCGATTTTCTCGATCCGAACGTGGTCAAGGTGGTTGCCGACACGGAGCAGCGGGCGCTTTATTTCAGTCGCGCACCGATCCCCTGGAATCGCGACGGTGCGAGCGCCGGCACGCAGAGCCAGACGCAATGGCAGGGCGCGCGCCGGCATATCGGGCTGTATGCGTATCGTGTGGGCGCCCTGCGGCGCATGGCGGCGTTGCCGCCATCGGCGCTGGAAGGCATCGAAAAGCTCGAGCAGTTGCGCGCGCTGGAGGCCGGCTTCGAGTTCCGGGTCGCCGACGGCGAAGTGCCGCCGGGACCCGATGTCAACACGAATGCCGATCTCGAACGCGTCAGTGGCTTACTCGTCGCGTCGCGGGTCGCTGTGCCAGGTCTCAGTCACGGGCGCTGACGACCAGACCACCTGAGGCGGCGGTGGCGCCGCCTGCGATGGCGCTGCTGCCGGCGCGGATGCCGGAGGTGGCGGCGGGGGCGATACCGACGGCGCAGGGGCCATGGGCTCCGCCGTCCGTGCCGGCGGCTCGAACAGTTGTGCCTGGCCCGTGTTCTGGCGTGCCGGTTGCGTCCAGCTCATCGCTGGTCCGTTTCCGCCGTCGCCGCTTTCTGTCGGCGCAACAGATTCGCGCGGCGATTCACCGCCCATGTCGGGACCGCGCTCCTGACCCTGACCCTGGTCCGGGCTCATGCCCGGGCCCTGGCCTTGGCTCTCGCGATTGGCGCCGCCCCGGCGGCGGCGGCCGCCGCGGCGGGAACGGCTGGGACGGTCGCCGCGCTCGCCTTCATTGCGCCTCGGCTCTACGGCCGCGCCCTCGCGCGGCTCCACCTCGCGCCGTGGCTCGTCGCGTCGTGGCGGTGCATCACGCGGCGCTTCGTTGGCGCGCGCCTCGGGGCGCGGTGCCTCGTTGCGTGGCGGATCGTTGCGCCGTGGCTCATTGCGGCGCGGCTCGCGGTTGGGATCATCGCGCCCGCGACCGTCGCGGCGATTATCGCTGCGTGTACCCTCGCGGCGCGCGCCGGAGCGGTCGCCGTAGGGTCCGCGGCCCGCGCCGCCGCGGCGATGCCCGTGGCGATCGCGGCCATCGCGGCCGTCACGGTTGTCGCGGTGAGGCTCATTGCGCGCACTGCGCGCGGCCGCCGAATCCGCGCCTGTTTCCGGGCCCGACTCGCTGCCGCCGAAGAAGCGCTTCAGGCTTGCCCAGAAGCCAGCGCCAGAGGCGGCGGGCGGTTCGGCGGCGCGCACTGGCGCAGCGGCAGCGTGCTCGGGAGCCGTGACGACTGGAGCGGCCGTGGGTGGCATGAACGTCGCCACAGCAGGCGCTTCTGCCACCGGCTTGTCCCGATCGAGCGTGGGGTCCGCCACCACCGGCGCCGCCGGCATCTGGTAGCTGACCTGGTTGTGCTCGGGGAGCGCCGCCTCGTCGTCGCGGATGCGGCGGAAGGAATATTCCGGCGTCTGGATGTGCGGGTTGGGCACCAGCACGATGTTGACCCGGGTCTTGTCTTCGGTGTCGCGCAGCCAGTCGCGCTTCTCGTTCATCAGGTAGGTGGCGACGTCGACCGGCACCTGCACGATGATGCGTGAGGTGCGCTCCTTGCGCGCGTCCTCGCCGATCAGGCGCAGGATCGACAGTGCCAGCGACTCGACGCTGCGGATGCTGCCGATGCCGTTGCAGCGCGGGCACACCAGGTGGCTCGATTCGCCGAGACTGGGCCGGAGGCGCTGGCGCGACATTTCCAGCAGCCCGAAGCGCGACAGCCTCCCGATCTGGATACGCGCGCGATCCATCTTCATGGCATCGCGCAGCCGGTCCTCGACCGCGCGCTGGTTCTTGGTGTCCTCCATGTCGATGAAGTCGATGACGATCAGGCCACCGATGTCGCGGATGCGCAGCTGCCGTGCGATCTCATCGGCCGCTTCCAGGTTGGTGTTGGTCGCGGTCGCTTCGATGTCCGAGCCGCGCGTGGCGCGCGCCGAGTTGATGTCGATCGAGACCAGCGCCTCGGTGTAATCAACCACCAGGCTGCCGCCCGAGGGCAACTGCACCTTGTGCGCGTAGGCCGACTCGATCTGGTTCTCGATCTGGTAGCGCGTGAACAGCGGGATGTCGTCGGTGTAGATCTTGAGCTTGCGCTGTGCGTCGCCCGGCATGAAGCGCTGCATGTATTCCTGGGCCTTCTGGAAGGCGCCCAGGTCGTCCACCAGCACTTCGCCGATGTCATCGCCGAGGTAATCGCGCAGCGAGCGCGTGACCGCGTCGCCTTCCTGGTAGACCAGGAACGGCGCGCTGCGGCCCTTGCCCGCTTCGGCGATGGCGTCCCATTGGGTACGCAGGTTATCGAGGTCCCACTGCAGTTCTTCGACGGCGCGGCCGACGCCGGCGGTGCGGATGATCGCGCCCATGCCGTCCGGTACATTGAGCTGGCTCATGACCTCGCGCATCTGGTCGCGGTCTTCGCCTTCGATGCGGCGCGAGACGCCGCCGGCGCGCGGACTGTTGGGCATCAGCACCAGGAAGCGTCCGGCCAGGCTGATGAAGGTGGTGAGTGCCGCGCCCTTGGTGCCGCGCTCTTCCTTCTCGACCTGCACCAGCAGTTCCTGGCCTTCGCTGACCAGTTCGCGGATGTTCATGCGCCCGCCTTGCGACGAACTCTTGAAGTATTCCTTGGAGATTTCCTTGAGCGGCAGGAAACCGTGGCGCGCGGCGCCATAATCGACGAAACAGGCTTCCAGCGACTGCTCGACGCGCGAGATGCGCGCCTTGTAGATATTGGCCTTCTTCTGTTCCTTGGAGGGGATCTCGATCGATAGGTCGAATAATTTCTGACCGTCAACCAGCGCGACGCGCAACTCTTCCTGCTGAGTTGCATTGATAAGCATTCTCTTCATTTGTCCCTACTACATTTGCGTGAGGGACCGACCAGACGGCGCCAGACCTGCATACAGGTGGCGCCGCGGCATCAGGCGGACAGCAGAGGAACCCGAAGATTGATTGACGGCGCGTGCGGTGGGGCATCGATTTTATTTTTGCCGCCGGTGAAGGCAGCGCCGGAAAACCTTGAGGTTCGCTGACCTTAGGCGCGCTTGCCTGCAGGCTCTACCCAATCAGGGGAGCAGCTTTAAGGGCAAGGGCCGTGTGACCCGGGTCGGCCGAACTCTTGCGATGGCCTCGTGCTCGAGGACCAACTACTATGCGGACCGCTCTCAGACTAGCCAAGGGGCCGCGAACTTGCCGCCGCGCGTAGCCTGAAGCCCTGTCAAGGCCTGGGCCCGCTGCGGGACCTCGCGAGTATAGCGGCAGCAGGCTTTAGAAACAACGATTTACACCAATCTACGTTGAGGTCGGTATTTCATGGCAGAAGCGCGCCAGGTGGGCCACGGCCCACGCTCCACGGTGCAGCAGCACCTGGTCGCGGAAAATGGCGCCGGCCAGCGGCTGGACAAAGTGCTCGCGAAGCTCCTTCCGGGCGTGCCCCGCACCCGCCTCTTCAGGTTGATCCGCAAGGGCGAAGTGCGGGTCAACGGCAAGCGCGCCAGTCCCGAGCAACGCCTGGCGGCGGGCGACAAGGTGCGCGTGCCCCCTGTGCGCGAGCGCTCCGAGACGGCCCAGGTGGTGGCTGCGGGGGGCGTGCCGCAGGTACCGCCGGCCCTGATCGCGCGCGTCACCGCGGCTATCGTCCACGAGGACGAGCGGCTCCTGGTGCTCGACAAGCCCTCGGGCCTTGCCGTGCACGGCGGCAGTGGCTTGACCTACGGCGTCATCGAGGCGCTGCGTGCCGCGCGGCCACACGAGACACTGGAGCTGGCACACCGGCTCGATCGCGATACCAGCGGCATTCTGCTGGTCTCGCGCAAACCCGCGGCACTGCGCATCCTCCATGAATTGCTGCGCGAGGGCCTGGTTGAAAAAAACTACCTGGCGCTGGTGGTGGGCCGCTGGGAGCTGGGCCGCAAGCTGGTCGACGTGCCGTTGCAGACCGAAGCGCGCGTCAGCGGTGAGCGCACGGTGCGCGTCGGTGAGGGCGGCAAGAGTGCGCGCACGCGCTTCGCTCTGGTGCAACAGTTCGGGCCGCGCGCCTCGCTGGTCGAAGCGACGCTCGAGACCGGGCGCACCCACCAGATCCGCGTGCACGCCGCCTATTGCGGGCATCCGGTCGCGGGCGACGTGAAATACGGTGACGCTGCAGCTAACGCCGCATTGCGTGAATCGGGACTGCAACGCATGTTCCTGCACGCGCACAGTGTCTCTTTTGACTGGCCGCAGGGCGGGCAGGTGAGCATCAGCGCGCCGCTCCCGGCCGAGCTCAAGGCTGTGCTGGACGCGCTGGGCGCGCCCAGCGCATCCACGCCCAGGCCTAGGGCAGGGCGTAGCCGCAGGAGCGCAGGCTCGCGGCGAGCCTGATCAGCGGCAGGCCGATGAGTCCGGTGGGGTCGGCGGTTTCAATCCGCTCGCAAAGGCTCAAGCCCAGGCCTTCGCTACGGAGTGATCCGGCGCAATCGAAGGGCTGATCGGCGGCGATATAGGCCTCGATTTCGGCGGCGCTCAGCGTGCGGAATATGACCGTCGTCAGGTCGACGAAACCATCGCTGATACCGCGCCCGGCGTGCACGACGGCGACGGCGCTGAAGAACTGCATCGCGCGGCCTGACTGGGCCGCGAGCTGCTCCCGGGCGGTTGCGGCTCCACCCGGCTTGTCGAGAATCCGGCCCTCGCAGGTGGCGACCTGGTCGGCCCCGATGACGACACACTGGGGGTGACGGGCCGCCACGGCGGCAGCTTTGGCCAGGGCCAGCCGCCGGGCCCGGAGCAGGGGGAGTTCGCCCGGCAGCAACCCCTCGTCGACCTGCGGCCGCTCCACCGTGAAGGGCAGTCGCAGGCGCCCGAGCAACTCGCGGCGGTACACGGAAGTAGAGGCCAGAATGAGCCCGGGGGTCGGCGGCACGGCAGGACTTACAATCACTGGAATAGAAACAAGGGCTTAACGGGCATACGGGCTTTTGACTTGCCGCTCATGCCTACCTATCATACGCGCCCCATGCCCAACGGCTGGTCCAAGCCGCGTGATCTCGCCAAACTGGCGGAAATGCGCGCGCGGTTCGAGTTCGAAATTCCACTGGGCGACCTGCCGGGTATTCCAGACGAATTCAATCTCGCCGACGAGCCTGTCAGGGTGTGGCTGCAGTTCGGCCGCGAGCGTGGTGTGGCGGTCGCGGACGTCAGGGTTCAGGCCGTGCTCACCCCGCTGTGTCAGCGGTGTCTGCGGGAAATGCGCCTGGAGATCGCCAGCGAATCGCACGTGGCGGTGGTCGAGGGCGAAGCGCAGGCGGCGAAGGTGCCCGAGGAGCTGGAGACCTTTCTCGCTCCGGACGGCCGCGGTACGCTGGCCGCGCTGGCGGCAGAGGAACTGCTGCTGTCGCTGCCGATCGTGCCCCGGCACGCCACGGATGAGCGCTGCCTCGAGGCGGGCGCCGCGGCAGGCGCAGTAAAAGTTTTGCCGGCGTCGCCAGGAGCGACGACGGTGGCCCTGGAAACGCAGCGACCGTTCGCGGATTTGCGTGCGCTCCTCGAGCGTGGCAGGAATTAGTCAGTTTTGAGTTGGCACGATCAGTCAGGAGTGTTAAAGACATGGCCGTACAGAAAAGCCGCAAGACGCCCTCCAAGCGCGGCATGCACCGTTCGCATTCCGCCCTGCAGCGCCCGGCGCTGTCGATCGATTCGCAGAGCGGGGAGACCCACCTGCGCCACTGCATCACGCCCGATGGTTTCTATCGTGGCAAGCGCGTGATCGAAAAGACCGACGCCGAAGACAAGGCCTAGGCGCGAGCGGCCGTGCTCGAGGGAGCCCTGGCGATGCGTTCGCGAATTCTGGGCACCGGCAGTTACCTGCCCACGGGGCTGCTGACGAACGCCGATCTCGAGAAGCGCATGGACACCACCGACGCGTGGATCCGTGAGCGCACCGGCATCGAGCGGCGTCACATCGTGGCGCCGGGCGAGACCACCGTCGACATGGCGGAGCACGCCGCGCGTGCGGCGCTGGCGGCGGCCGGGCGCGACGCCAGGGAAGTTGACCTGATCATTGTTGGTACCTGTACTCCCGATCTGATTTTCCCGAATGCCGGCGTCATGCTGCAGGGGCGACTCGGGAACCTCGGCGGTCCCGCGCTCGGCGTCGAGGCCGCGTGCAGCAGCTTCATCTACGCGCTGTCAATGGCCGACAAGTTCGTCCGCGCGGGCGAGGCAAAGCTGGCGCTGGTGGTGGGCGCCGATTCGCTCTCGAAGCTCACCAACATCAATGATCGTGGCACCGCAATCCTGTTTGGCGACGGCGCCGGCGCCGTGCTCCTGGGTCCGGGCGCGGAGCCTGGAATTCTCTCCACGCATCTGCACGCCGACGGCTCGCACCTGGAATTGCTCCGCTGCACCGGCGGCGTTTCGGCCGGATTCCACGCGCAGGGTGACTACATCACCATGGCCGGGAGCGAAGTGTTCAAGATTGCCGTGAAGATGCTCGGCAGTGCGGTCGATGAAGCGCTCGCGGCGAACAACCTTCGCAAGGAAGCGCTCACCTGGCTGGTGCCGCACCAGGCCAACATCCGCATCATCCAGGCGACCGCGAAAAAACTCGGCATGCCCATGGAGCGCGTCATCGTCACCGTTGCCGACCACGCCAATACTTCGAGCGCCTCGGTGCCGCTGGCGCTCGACGTCGGCGTGCGCGACGGACGCATCAAGCGCGGCGATCTGCTGTTGCTCGAGGCCTTCGGCGGTGGCTTCACCTGGGGATCAGCGCTGGTCCGGTACTGACAGGCCGTGCCACGAACATGAGCGAGCCGCGCTTCGTACCGCTACCGGGCTACGAGGAATACCCGCCTGAACTCATGCAGCTGCGCGCTGCCGCCTTTGCTGCGCTGCTGCAGCGCCGCCGCACGGCGCGCCAGTTTTCCGACCGTCCGGTGCCGCGCACGCTCATCGAGCAGTGCCTGCTGGCTGCCGGCACCGCGCCGAGCGGCGCCCATCAGCAACCCTGGCACTTCGTGGCGATATCGGACCCGGCAATCAAAGCGCGCATCCGCATCGCGGCCGAGCAAGCCGAGCGCGAGTTCTACCAGCGACGCGCGCCGCAGGAATGGCTCGCGGCGCTCCGGCCGCTCGGCACCGATGCGCACAAGCCCTATCTGGAGGCCGCGCCCTGGCTGATCGCCGTGTTCCTGCGGCGCTTCGCGCGCGCCAGCGACGGCCACAAGGTGAAGCACTATTACACGGATGAATCGGTCGGCATCGCCACCGGGTTCCTGATCGCCGCTGTGCACTCGGCCGGACTGGTGTCGCTCACGCATACGCCCAGCCCGATGGGGTTCCTTACCGAGATACTCGGGCGCCCGAAAGACCTGGAGCGGCCGTTCCTGCTGCTGGTGGTGGGTTACCCCGCCGCCGACGCCACCGTTCCCGACATCGTGCGCAAGCCGCTGGCGGAAATCGCGACGTTCCGCCCGCCCTGAGGGTTACCGGTGGCACGTCGCACCGGCCACCAAAAAAAACGCCGCGAATATCGCGGCGTTTTATTTCCAGGCCCGTGGCCGGAGAAATCAGGCGAAGTAACTTACTTCGACACCGACTTCTTGAACATGCGATCGATCTTCTCGTTGGTCGCATCGACGCCCGACTGCGCGGCCTGCGCGGCAGCCAGAGCCTGGTTGGCCGTGCTCTGCGCAGCGGCAGCGGCCGACGAGGCGGCGGCGGCATCCGAGCCAGCCTTGGCAGTGGCGTTTTCAGCCGACTTGTCCGCCATGTGCGCGGCCATGCCGGACTGCATCGTGCCCACCTGGGTCTTGAGCGCGTCGACTTCAGCCTGCAGCGGCTTGAGGTCCGTGCAACCGGCCAGGACGACGACAGCGGCCGCGGCAGCCAGCTTCACAAAAATTGCCTTATTCATTGATAAAATCCCCATTGAGTTCATGCGTGTGAGTACATACCGCGCCACGCCTGCACAACATCACTGTCGCGGGAGTTCAGCGGAGGCGCAACTTGACCAAATCTGGAAGGATATTGCAAGAGAAACCGCGCTGCTGTCGGCATGCAGCGACATATTTATCAAGGTCTTACCGGTTTGCAGC
>JAYUZI010000259.1:0-6455 GCA_043751915.1 Gammaproteobacteria bacterium
CTGGCCGATGAAGACACCGACGCAGACCGTCTGGTGCGCGTGCTGGGCGCCGAGCCGGTGTTGGCTGCGCGCGTGACGACGCTGGCGGGCAGCTCGGCACTCAATCCGAGCGGCCGCAAGATCTCGGACCTGCGAACTGCCATCGTGCTGATGGGGTTCGACGCGCTGCGCACCACCGCGGCGGCGTTCGCCATGGTGCAGATCCGCCAGGCTGGCGAATACCGGAATATCGAGCAGCCCATGGCGGCGCTGTGGCGCGAGAGCGTCTCGCGCGCCGCGATGTGTTACGTGGTGGCGCGCGCCACCGGCAAGTGCCGCCCGGATACCGCAATGCTGGCGGGCATTCTCTCCGGCATCGGCAAACTTTATCTGTTGACGCAGATGAGCAAGCACCCCGAGCTGTTCGAGGACGAAGCCGGCTTCCACGGCCTGGTCCGAGACTGGCACTCGAGCATTGCGCAGGCGCTGCTCGAGAGCTGGAAGATGGCGCCCGAAATCGTCGCCGCGGTGCGCGACTGGCCCACGGCGGCGGATGACCCGCGTGGCAACACTGAACTGGCGGACGTGCTGGCTGCCGCGGATTTGTTGGTTGCGCACCGCGATGAGCCGGAGCTGCTGCAGGGATTGTTGGCCGATTCGCTGCCGATGCAGCGGCTGGGCCTCAAGGCCGGGTGTGCCGGTCTGTTGGCCGATTCAGCCGCGGAGCTGGAATCACTCCGCAGGGCCCTGAGCGCCTAGCGCCGGCGGGCGCTAGTGAAAGTCGCGCGAGCGGCGCGCTATGCCGGTGAGCCAATGCGAGCGGTCGTGCAGCGCGCGGGCGACCACGTGCGTAACGCCGTGCTGGTTCTGCAGCGTGCCGCTCACTACCAGGAGACTCGCCGCGAGCGCGCTCGCGCGCTGCGCCTCAAAGACCTGCGGCCACAGGATCACGTTGACGATGCCGGTCTCGTCCTCGAGCGAAAGAAACACCACGCCCGAGGCCGTACCGGGCTGCTGCAGGTGCGTGACCAGGCCGCCGACGCGCACTTGCGCGCCATCCGGCAGGGCGCGCAGCTCCAGGTTGCTGCGCAGCCCCCGCTCGCGCAGCCGTTCGCGCAGCAGCGCGAGCGGATGGCGCGTGGTGCTGAGCGACAGAGCGCGATAGTCCGCCCCGATTTCCCCGGCCGCGTCCGGCCGCGGCAGGATCACCGTCGTCTCGGCAGCCGCTTCGAGCGGCAGCGGACCAGGCGGTGGCTCGGCGCCGAGCGCCAGCCAACCCGCCTCGTGACGGTGTGCGCTCAGCGAGCACAGCGCCCCCGCGCCGGCCAGCAACTGCATGCTGCGCCTCGATAGGGCCGCCCGCTGCGCCAGCGCCGCAATGCTCTGGAATGGGTCACCTGCGCGCGCGGCGAGGAGACGTTCGGCGTCGGCCCGCGGCAATGAACGCACCAGGCGCAGGCCGATGCGAATGGCGCTCGCGCCGCCCGCAGCGGCTTCCAGCGTGCAGTCCCACTCGCTCACCAGCACGTCGGGCGGCAGGATGCCGACGCCATTGCGCCGTGCCTCCTGCACCAGCTGCGCCGGCTGGTAGAAACCCATCGGTTGGCTGTTGAGGAGCGCGGCGATGAAAGCGGCGGGCTCATGGCACTTGAGCCAGCAGGAGACATAGGTGAGCAGCGCGAACGAGGCGGCGTGCGAGTCCGGAAAACCGTATTCGCCGAAACCCAGGATCTGCTGGTAGATGCTGTGGGCGAACTGCGCATCGTAGCCGTTGGCCGCCATGCCGGAGAGCAGCCGCTCGCGGAACGGCTCGAGTCCGCCACGCCGCTTCCACGCCGCCATCGAGCGGCGCAGCTGATCGGCCTCGCCGGCAGTGAAATTCGCGGCGGCCACCGCGATCTGCATCACCTGCTCCTGGAAGATGGGCACGCCGAGCGTGCGCCGCAGCACCTCGGCGAGCGCCACGCTCGGATAAGTGACGGCGGCCGGATCCGCGCGGCGCCGCAGGTAGGGGTGCACCATGCCGCCCTGGATGGGGCCGGGGCGGATGATCGCCACCTCGATCACCAGGTCGTAGAAACAACGCGGCCGCAGCCGCGGCAGCATGCTCATCTGCGCGCGCGACTCGATCTGGAATACGCCGACCGTTTCGCCGCGGCAGATCATGTCGTAGGTGGCGCGGTCTTCCGCGGGAATGTCCTGCACGCGGTGCGGCCAGCCGCGGTGAGTACCGGTCAGCTCGAGCGCCTTGCGGATCGCGGTGAGCATGCCGAGCGCCAACACGTCGACCTTGAGGAGGCCGAGCGTCTCGAGATCGTCCTTGTCCCACTGGATCACGGTGCGATCGGGCATCGCGGCGTTCTCGATCGGCACCAACTCATGGAGTGGTTCGCCCGAGATCACAAAGCCGCCGACGTGCTGAGACAGATGGCGCGGGAAGCCGCGCAGCTCGGCAACCAGCTGCATCGCAAGCCCGGCATGTGCGACGCGCGCGGCGTCGGATGCTGATTCAGGCACCGGACCCAGCGTACGCTCGACGTCGCGCCGCGCACTGCGCGAGCGATAGGTGATGACGGTGGCGGCGAGCGCAGTGCGTTCGCGCCCGTACTTGGCGTAGATGTACTGGATCACCTCCTCGCGCCGTTCATGCTCGAAATCGACATCGATATCGGGCGGCTCGCGCCGCTCGCGGCTGATGAAGCGCTCGAACAGCAGGTTCATGCGCGTCGGGTCGACCTCGGTGATGCCGAGCGCGTAGCAGACGGCGGAGTTGGCGGCCGACCCTCGCCCCTGGCAGAGGATGCCGCGCGTGCGCGCGAAAGCGACCAGGTCGTGCACGGTGAGGAAGAAATGCTCGTAACGGAGCTCCGCGATCAGCAGTAGTTCCTTTTCCAGCAGCGCCGCGACCGCGCTCGGCACGCCGCCGGGCCAGCGCTCGCGCGCACCGGCGGTGGTGAGCGCGCGCAGGTGTTCGCTGGCGCTGCTCCCGGCGGGCACCAGTTCGGCGGGATACTCGTAGTGCAGTTGGCCAAGATCGAAGCGACAGCGCTCGGCAATGGCGACGCTCGCGGCCAGCAGCTTGGGCGGATAGAGACGCGCCAGCGTCGCGAGCGGCCGCAGATGCCGCTCGCCGTTGGGAAACAGTCGCCCGCCCGCGGCCTCGAGCGTGCAGCCGTGACGGATCGCGGTCAGCAGGTCCTGGAGCCGGCGCCGGCTGCGCCGATGCATGTGTACATCGCCAGCCGCCGTGGCCGGCAGTGCGCATTGCGCGGCCAGTTCCAGGCTATACGCGAGCCTGGCTCGATCGCCGCCGCCACGGTGCAGTTCCACCGCCAGCCAGGCGCGCTCCGCAAAGTGCTCGCGCAACCACCGGCCATGGGTCTGCGCATGTTGCGCGAGTGGCTCGTCGTGCGCGGGCGGCAACCAGAGCGCGAGGCAGGCACCGAGTCCGGACTCCAGGTCCGCCGCCGCCAGTTCATAACTGCCCTTGGCGGCACGCCGCCGCGCACGGGTGATGAGTTGGCAGATCTGTGCGTAGGCGCGTTGCCCGGGCGCCAACAGCACCAGATGCAGTCCGTCGCCGCAGCGGAATTCGGCGCCGATGATCAACTGCAGGCGGTTCCCCTCCGGCAACGCGCGCGCCGCTTCGTAGGCCCGTACCACGCCGGCCATGGAGCATTCATCGGTCAGTGCCAGGGCGCGGTAGCCGAGTTCGTGCGCACGCGTCACCAGTTCGGCCGGGTGCGAGGCGCCGCGCAGGAAGCTGAAGTTGGAGACGCAGTGGAGTTCGGCGTAATCGGTCATGGCGCCGTCGCGGTTGCGGGCGTGGCGTGGTGGAACCACCGCCGGAACGTGGTCGGGTGCGCCGCTGCGGGGGAACGGATCAGCCAGAACGAAGACCAGCGCGCGCAGCGGCGAAGCTCGCGCGGTCCGCCGCGCGCGGCGCCAGTGGACCAGCGGTACACCACGGCGTCGCACCGGCGCGCGGCCGGCCCGCGCTTCGCCACCCTCCGACACGTTCCGGCGGTGGTTCCACCACGCCACGCCCGCATCCACAGCGACGCCATGCCCATCGCGCTGCCCGGCTGAAGCGCGGCCGACCACATCCGGGAACCACGCACCTCCATCCGGATGCGCGTGCTCATGCCCACAATCCATGCACGCACCATGCGCCGCTTCGCAGATCGTGGAATACCCACAACTGCGCGCCCTGCTCGCCGCGCGCCAGGTAATAATCGCGTGCGACATCGGCGCCATCCCACCAGCCGCTCTCGATGCGCTCGGGGCCGGCGAGGAGCTCGTGCGGCATATCGATGCGTTGCGGCTCCGGCAGCAGCCAGCAGGGTCGATCTGGTGTCGATGATGTGCCGCGTTGCGCGGTCGGTGCTGCGATCTGCGCAGTGGTCAGGCGCCAGGCGCGTTCGGGACGATGATCGGCGGCGCTGTCCAGGGCCTGCACCGCGGTGTGGCCGAGGCGCGCGGCGAGCCGGTCGAGCGCCTGCCGGAGCTGCTCGGCCTGCTGTGCCGCGTGGGTAAAGAGATCGTCCTGCAACACCAGCGGCTGCAGGAGTTCGTTTGCCTCCACGCCCAGCCCATGGACCGGCGCGGCCAATACGGTGACGGCGAGCCGCTCGCGGGCCAGCGCCAGGAGCTGCGCGGCATCGCGACCGGGGCGGGCGAGACCGATCGTCAGGCGCGTTGCGGTCGCGCGGTGATGTTCGAGACACAAGGTATAGCGCTGCACGGCGCGATCGAGCGAGCGCAGATATCCCTGCAGCCCCGCGAGGAGCCGTTGCAACGGAAACAGGAGCGCGGTGGTGTCGGTGATCGCACCGGAGAATTCGCAGCGACTGGCAAAACGCGCCGGCGAGCGCACGCAGCGCAGCGGTTCGCGGGCCGCGCCGCGCAACTGCTCCAGGTAGAGGCTGGTGCCGGGGCCAAAGCGTTGCGCGAGCGCGGCGGCGGGGAGCGCCAGCAATTCGCCGATGCGCCGCAGGCCGACGCCGTGCAGTGCCGCGAGCTGCTCGTCCGGCAGGGCCAGGAGCGAGAGTGGGAGCGGTTCGAGTTGCCGCTGCAGCTGGGCGTGCGTTACGGCGACGGTGTCCAGGCCGGCGCGCGCCAGCAGTGTCGCGCCCTGCGGGGTAGGCGCGATGCCCAGCCGCCAAGTGTAACCGAGCGGCGTGAGTTCGCCGGCAATGCGCGCGCGCAGGACCTCGTGATCGCCGAACAGCTGGCGGCTCGCGCCGATCTCGAGCCACAGCGCGGCGCCGCGCGCCGCGGCGATGCGACGCGCATCATCGCTCGCGGCGCGATAGCTGACCTGGCTGCTCCACTGCAGCGCCCACAGCGCCAAGGTTTCGAGCGCGCCACCGGTCGTCGCCTCACGCGCAAAGCGCGGCAACAGGATACACAACCAAAGCATGCGTGCGCCCGCCTCGGGCTTTCTGGATTTCAACGTGCAGCCCGCCATCGAGGGCCTTGAGTCGCAGCCGCAGGGCGGCGGGCGAGGACTGCTGCGCCGCGGCCGGCGGCCGGTAGATCAGGCCGCAGCTGCCGCCGGCCTCGGCCGCGAGCTGGAGCCGGCGCACGCGCCGGTCATCGAGCGCTGTGGGCCAGGCGAGCACCGCGCCGATGGCGGGGCACCGTAGCACCTGCTCGGCGGCCCACAGCACGGTGCGCGTATCGTGCGCCTGCACGAGCAGGAGTCGGTCGAGTGCGAGGCCATGGCGCGCAAGCGCCGGCGGGTAGGGCAGACAGGGCGGTGCGATCCACGCCAGGTAGCGGCCCGCGCGGCTGAGCTGCGCGAGCGCGGGCATGAGGAGCGAGAGTTCGCCGATCCCCTGTGTCTCGGGCATCAGCTCGGTGATGGCCCCCACCGGCCATCCGCCGCCGGGCAATACCGCATCAAGCTGCGCAAACCCCGTGGGCAATGCGACCGACCGCCCCTGGCCGTCGGCTTGCTGCCCGCGACAGATGTGTTCCAGCCGTGCGCGCAACTCATCATGGTTCAAACGCGGTGCGGACTGGACGGGGAGGGCGTTCCCCATTTTTCCAAAGCGTGTATCGGGGAGCGACGAAAAATGGGGAACGCCCTCCTCGTCCAGCCTGTGCAGCGTCTGATTCGTCATGATTTGCGTGCCTGGGGCATGCCACTGCGGAGCAAGCCAACAACCAGGCCCTCGATAACGCACGATTGTTGGCGCAGGTCGACTTCGATGGGCTTGAAAGTGGCGTTCGCCGGCTCGAGCCGCAACATGTGGCCCTTGCGGCGGTAATACTTGACGGTGGCTGCATCGCCCAGGCGCGCGACCACGATCTGGCCGTTACTGACCTGGGCAGTGCGGTGGATCGCAAGGATGTCGCGATCGTGGATGTCGGCCTCGATCATGCTCTGGCCGTGCACGCGCAGCAGGAAGTCGGCACGCGGGCGGAACAGCGCGGGATCGAGCAGCAGTTCATCCTCGACGTTACCCTGT
>JAYUZI010000260.1:0-5171 GCA_043751915.1 Gammaproteobacteria bacterium
GGCTGCATCGTCGATGGCTGCCCGCCCGGTCTCGAGCTTGCCGAGGTCGACCTGCAGCGCGATGTCGACCGGCGGCGCAGCGGCACTTCGCATTTTGTCAGCCAGCGGCGCGAAGGCGATGCGGTGCGCATCCTCTCTGGCGTGTTCGAGGGCCGCACCACCGGCACGCCGATCGGTGTGCTGGTGGAAAACACCGACGCGCGTTCGCGCGACTACGACAAACTGGCCGATCGCTTCCGTCCCGGGCACGCCGACTACAGCTACGCGCACAAGTACGGGCACCGTGATCATCGTGGCGGCGGCCGCTCCTCGGCGCGCGAGACCGTGATGCGGGTCGCGGCCGGCGCTATCGCCCGCAAATACCTGGCCGCGAGGCTCCAGGTGCGCATCAGCGGCTATGTCAGCCAGATCGGCGCCTTGCAGCTCGAGCCCGTGCAGCCCGCGGCGGCCTACGAGAATCCTTTCTTCTGTCCCGATCCGTCACGCATTCCGGAGCTCGAGAAACTGCTGTGGGACCTGCGCAGCGCCGGCGATTCCGTCGGCGCGCGCATCACCGTGCGCGCAGACGGTCTGCCGCCGGGCCTCGGCGAACCGGTGTTCGACCGGCTCGATGCCGACATTGCCCACGCCATGATGGGCATCAACGCGGTCAAGGCCGTGGAAATCGGCGCCGGCGTCGCCGCCGTCGCGCAGCGCGGCAGCGAGCATCGCGATGAACTGACGCCGACGGGTTTCCTCAGCAATAACGCGGGAGGGATCCTTGGCGGCATTTCCACCGGCCAGCCGCTGCTGGTGCACGTCGCCTTCAAGCCCACCTCGAGCATCCAGGTGCCGGGCCGCAGCATCGATCGGGACGGCAACGCGGTCGAGGTGGTCACCACCGGGCGGCACGATCCGTGCGTGGGCCTGCGGGCCACGCCGATCGCCGAGGCGATGCTGGCCATCGTGCTGATGGATCATTACCTGCGCCAGCGCGCCCAGAACGCGGACGTGCGCCCGGGCGCACCGGATATCGAGAAGCACAACCATTGAGGCAGAGCTAGCGATGAGCAAGGCGTGGAATGTAGCGGTACTGGGCGCCACGGGCCTGGTGGGCGAAATGTTGCTGACGGTGCTGGAGGAGCGCAAATTCCCGGTGCAGGAGCTGTTCCCGCTGGCGAGCGAGCGCTCCGTGGGCAAGACCGTGCAGTTCAACGGCCGCGCGGTGCGCGCCATCGATGCGGCCACGTTTGATTTCAAGCGCGCGCAAGTGGGCCTGTTTTCCGCCGGCGGCGAGGTATCGGCTCAATACGCGCCCAAGGCCGCAGCCGCCGGGTGCGTGGTGATCGACAACACTTCGCACTTCCGTTACGAGGCCGACATCCCGCTGGTCGTGCCCGAGGTCAATGCCGCCGCGATCGCGCAATACAAGAATCGAGGCATCATCGCCAATCCCAATTGCTCGACGATCCAGATGGTCGTGGCGCTCAAGCCGATCTACGACGCCGTGGGTATCGAGCGCATCAACGTCGCCACCTACCAGTCCGTGTCGGGTGCCGGGCGCAAAGCCGTGGAGGAGCTGGCCGAGCAGACCGCACAGCTGCTCAATGGTCGGCCGGTGACGCCTGCGGTCCTGCCGCGGCAGATCGCCTTCAATTGTATCCCGCAAATCGACAAGTTCATGGACAACGGCTACACCAAGGAAGAGATGAAGATGCACTGGGAAACGCAGAAGATCTTCGGCGACGCGGCCATCGGCGTGAATGCCACTGCGGTGCGTGTCCCGGTGTTTTATGGGCATTCGGAGGCCATCCACATCGAGACCCGGCGCAAGATTAGCGCGGCGGAGGCGCGCGCCCTGCTGGCGCGTGCCCCCGGCGTGAAAGTGATGGATGAGCGCAAATCGGGCGGCTACCCCACGGCAGTTACCGAAGCAGCGAACCACGACACGGTTTATGTCGGACGCATTCGCGAGGATATGACCCATGAGCGCGGTCTTAACCTATGGGTCGTGGGCGACAATATCCGCAAGGGTGCTGCGACCAATGCGGTCCAGATCGCAGAGATTTTGGTTCGGGAGTATTTATAAGTTATATTGCCGGGCAAATAGCCACCGGGCCAAGGAAAACAGCGCAACTGGCTGTTTTTTAATGGAGTAAGTGCTCTTTAAGGCCCACTGGGAGATCTGATGTCCTTGCGTTATGTCGTACGAGTCCTGGCTCTGGCGGCCCTGATGCCCGCCGGGGTAATGGCGCTGGGGTTGGGCGATATTCACCTCAAATCGGCCCTGAATGCGCCGCTCGACGCACAGATCGATCTCACGGCCACGGCGGAAGAACTCGCCGGCCTCAAGGTCGCGCTCGCCAGCCGCGAGAGCTTTTCGCGCTACGGACTCGACTACCCGGCTTATCTCGATTCTGTGACGTTGACGCCCGGCAAGAGCCCGGACGGGCGCGACGTGCTCCAGGTGCGATCCCGCGAAGTCGTCACCGAACCGTTCGCGACGCTTCTGGTCGAGGCCAACTGGGCCCGCGGCCGGCTGGTGCGCGAATACACTGTGTTGCTCGATCCGCCGGTGTTCACAGGCGACCGGGCGAGCCCGGCTGCCGCCGTCGCCGCACCCGAGGCGGCACCACAGGCGCGTTCGGGCGCCGTGGAGCGTGCTGCGCCGATTCCGTCGGCCGAGGCTGCGCCTGCTGCAGCGAGCGCGGCGGGTGGCAATTATGTCGTGCAGCGCGGCGACACACTCTCGGCCGTTGCCGCACGCAATTATCCGAATGCGCAGCGCGAGCGCGCGCTGGTGGCGCTCTACCACGCCAATCCGGCGGCCTTTGCGGGCAATATGAATGAACTGCGCGCTGGCGCATCACTGCAGCTGCCGGACGCGGCGACCGTGGCAGCGATCGGGCCGGGCGAAGCCAACGCCGAAGTTGGCTCGCAATATCACGCCTGGGCTGGCAATCACGGCGGCCGTGATCAACTGCACCTGGTGCCGCCCTCCGAGCCAACTGCGGGTACGCCTGTCGGTGCACCGGTCGGTGGTAGCGAGACCGGGGCGCTTCAGCAGCGCGTGACCACGCTGCAGGGGCAACTTGCCGAATCCAAGCGCCTGCTCGATCTCAAGGACGCCCAGCTGGCGAATCTGCAGAAGCAGTTGGGCCAGGTCAGGGCGATTCAGCCAGCGCCGCCCGTCCCGGCTGAGCCGGCCAAGTCACCCCAGAAGTCAGCCCAGGAAGTCCTCAAGGAGGCGCCGCCGCCGGTCCCCGATCAGACGGCCGCAGCGCCCCCCAAGGAAATGCCGGCGGAAGCGGCCAAGCCCGTAAAACCGCTGGCTGTGCAGCCTGCGGCCGCCACCAGACAAAGCGGTTCGATACTCGATTGGCTGCTGGGGAACTGGTATCTGCCGCTGGGTGCGCTGGCGATAGCGCTTGCGGGGCTGTTCGGCTGGCGTTTCCTGCGTTCGCACCAGGAACAGGAATTCGGTCGTACGCTCGATCGACTCTCGACGCCGACGTTTGAAGCGGCCGCGCGCACGGTGGTCCGGGCGGCGGAAACCCAGCCGATGCGTACCCTGGGGAGCAAGCAGGATTCCTCCTTCGTGGTCGAGGAATCCGGTAGCCACCAGGCGCCGCGCGTCAGCGAAAGCGACGTGGCGTCGATGCAGTCGGCGACCGTGGCGGTCGATGACAACGTCTCGGGCGATACCGCCGTGGCCCTCGACCAGGGCGATCCACTGGCCGAGGCCGATTTCCACATGGCCTATGGCCTGTACGACCAGGCGGCCGACCTGGTGCGCATCGCCATCGCACGCGAACCCCAGCGACGTGACCTGCAGCTCAAGCTCCTCGAGGTGTATTTCGTCTGGGGCAACAAGGACCAGTTCCTGCAGCTCGCGCGCGAGCTGTCAGCCAGTCGCGACCAGTCGATCGGCGGCGAATGGGAAAAGGTCATCATCATGGGCCGGCAGATTGCCCCCGAAGACGCGCTGTTTGCAGCATCCGGTGCCTTGCCGGGCGCCGCCAGCGGCGGCGTCGATCTCAACCTCGAAGGCGGCCAGAATCGCGTTGATTTCGACCTGCTCGGTGAACCCTCGATATCGATGGAAACGCCCGCCGACGTTGTCGATCTCGATCTGGGCGCGGCGCTCGGCGACGCCGACGCCACGGGCGAGCTGCGTTCGATTGGCGATACCGGCGTCGATTTCGTACTCGATGACCCGGCGCGCGGCGGTGACGGCACGGGCTCGACCCGCGAGATGCCGCAGTCGCACACCGTGACCCTCGATGTGGGTGAGGCGGGGCACGATGCGCCGACGGTTGAAAACCTGCAACCGCCGGGCATTGATAGCCCGACGATCCGGCAGAAGCTCGACGCCAGCGCGTACCAGCAGTTGGGTGGTGGCGAGCAGACCGCCGAGCTGGCGATCGATGATCTTGGGCTCGATCTCAGCAGTGACGATACCGGCACGCACGACGCTGGCGATGCCGCCGCCTCGGCGCCAACAATGCTGACCGCCCTGGATGAGAACACGCGCGAGCTCTTTGCCAGCGCCCAGGCCCAGGTCGTTACGCCCGACACGGCCGAAATGCCGACTCCGGGCACGGGGTCGAGTGGCACGTGGCTGTTTACCGACAAGGATTTTTCAAGCGTGCTGCCGGCGATGGGCAGCGGCCACGACACGCCGACAGAACTGGTGATGGCGGTGATCCCGGCCGTGGAGCCCGGCCAGGGCATTACGGCGCAGGTCGCGGCGCTCAGGGGCCACGCCGACAGCATCGTTGATCTGGACCTGGACAGCCTGGAAGCCACCGGTGAGCCCGCCGGCAGGCTCGATCTGGATGTCGGGCACAGCACGCCGGCAACCGAAGCGGCGTTCGCCGCCACGCAGCGCCTGGTGGCCGAGCCGGCGTTCAGCGAGGCGGAACCGGCGACCATGAGCGAAGTGGGCACCAAGCTCGATCTGGCCCGGGCGTACATGGACATGGGCGATCCGGAAGGCGCGCGCAGCATTCTCGAGGAAGTGCTGGCCGAAGGCTCGGCCTCGCAGAAGACCGAGGCCCGTCGGCTGGTTGATTCGCTCCCCGGGTGACGCCACCCGGCCGGTAGCAGGCCATGGGCCGCATTGCGGTAGGCATTGAGTACGATGGCGCCGCTTTCCATGGCTGGCAGCGCCAGCCACACGCCAGCTCCAT
>JAYUZI010000261.1:0-5997 GCA_043751915.1 Gammaproteobacteria bacterium
ATCGTCTTCTGTGTCGCCTTCAGCCCGATGATCTCCACCTCGTCGTTCACCTTGACGATCCCGCGCTCAATGCGCCCCGTCACCACCGTGCCGCGCCCGGAGATCGAAAACACGTCCTCCACGGGCATCAAAAACGGCTTCTCAATGTCGCGCTTGGGCACCGGAAAATACTTGTCCATCTCCTCGACCAGCTTGATCACCGAGGGCACCCCAAGCTCGCCCTTGTCCCCCTCGAGCGCCTTCAAGGCCGAGCCAATGATGATCGGGGTCTTCTCCCCCGGAAACTTGTACACCGTCAGCAGCTCGCGCACTTCCATCTCAACGAGCTCCAGCAGCTCCTTGTCATCGACCATGTCGGCCTTGTTCATGTACACCACGATGTAGGGCACCCCCACCTGGCGGGCCAGCAATATGTGCTCGCGCGTCTGCGGCATCGGCCCGTCAGCGGCCGATACCACCAAAATCGCCCCATCCATCTGCGCCGCCCCCGTGATCATGTTCTTCACGTAGTCAGCGTGTCCCGGGCAGTCCACGTGCGCGTAGTGCCGCTCCTTGCTCTGGTACTCCACGTGCGCCGTGCTGATCGTAATCCCGCGCGCCTTCTCCTCCGGTGCCTTGTCAATCTGGTCATAGGCCATGAACTGGCCCCCGTAAGTCTCGGCCATCACCTTCGTCAGCGCCGCCGTCAAAGTCGTCTTGCCGTGGTCCACATGACCAATCGTCCCCACGTTAATGTGCGGCTTGGTGCGCTCGAATTTTTCCTTAGACATGGAATGGCCTCTTAGAAACTTAAACGACTACCATCAGAATCGACTAGCAACAAAATTCCGGTCGACTGGAGCCCACGACCGGAATCGAACCGGTGACCTCGTCCTTACCAAGGACGTGCTCTACCGACTGAGCTACGTGGGCCTAAACGTCGAGCTCAGCTGTTCGCAGCGACCCGGCACGCTGGAGCGGGTAGTGGGAATCGAACCCACGTCATCAGCTTGGAAGGCTGAGGTTCTACCATTGAACTACACCCGCGCTGATGGCATCCGCCCGTCCGCCACCTTCAACCGCTCGGGTACTTCCTCCTCAACCACCAAAAGATGGTGGAGGGGGAAGGATTCGAACCTTCGAAGGCGTAAGCCGGCAGATTTACAGTCTGCTCCCGTTGGCCGCTTGGGTACCCCTCCCAAGAAAAAACGAGCCGCGTATTCTGATTTCGAGACTGCGGGGTGTCAATGCAGTTATCGGGCCAAATGCGCCTTTATTTCGCAGCGAGTCAGGGGCGCCGCGCCCCACCGGGGTCAGGAGGGATCAGTGCCCGCGTGAGTTGAGGTAGCCGTCGACGGCCGCCCGGAGCGCCGGGGCAGCATCCGGACTCGCGGCAAAATCGAGGTCGATCATGCCGAGGTCGTCCATCAGGGCGTGGATTTCCAAGGATTCGGTCTTGCCCTGATACTGGACCTTGAACTGCCAGACCTTGGGCTGATCAGGTTTCAGGACGTTGATGTCCTGGTCAACGCGGCCGACCTCGGCCAGGCCAAACCCCGAACTGAACAGCCGGGTGACCTGATGCAAAACCGCACTCGCATACTTGACGTCGAAACTGGTGGTGACCCGAACGGCATCACCTGCCATTGCCAGCGGGGCAGCTAAACTGGCTAAAATCGCTGCAATTAGGGCCAAGATAGCCGAAGATAGACCGTTTATCCTCGAGGTTCGAGGGTTTTTCGAGTCTGGGTAGATGCTCATACACCTTATTATAACAGGAGGGCCTCGGCAGGTGACATCAGCCGCCAGCCTCCCGGTCGCAGGTCCTCCGGCAGGCTCACTGGGCCGTAACGGAGCCGCGCCAGGCGACTGACCTCGAAGCCGACCTCCTGCCACAGGCGCCGGACCTCCCGGTTGCGGCCCTCACGCAAGGTCACCCGATACCAGCTATGGCTCTCGCTGTGGCCACCGGCCTCGATCCGGTCGAACCTGGCCGGCCCATCCTCGAGCGTCACGCCACGGCGAAGCCGATCGATCACCTCCGGGCTTGGCCTGCCGTGTACCCGCACCAGGTATTCCCGTTCAATCTGCGCCGAAGGGTGCATGAGCCGGTGGGCAAGTGCGCCATCGGTCGTGAACAACAGCAGTCCCCTGGTATTCACGTCCAGACGGCCGATCACGACCCAGCGGCCAATGGGTGGCACCGGCAGACGATCGAAGACGGTAGGACGCTCCGCCGGATCGCGGCGCGTGGTGACCTCACCGACGGGCTTGTGATATATGAGCACCGTGCGTTCGGGCGGCGCGGCGCTCGCCAGCGGCTCACCGTCGAGACGCAGGTCGGCGCCGGCCAGCGCCCGATCACCCAATTGCACGACACGACCATCGAGTGTCACGCGCCCCGCGCGTATCCACTGTTCGATTTCGCGCCGCGAGCCGTGGCCCGAAGTCGCGAGCAGTTTCTGGATCCGCTCCACTGCCGGGCGTGCTAACGCGAAGGCAGGGAAATCTTGCGGAACAGCTCGCTCTGGCCGTCGCCGTCGCGGGCCTCGATCGCGCGATCGATCAGCTGGTGTGTCAGGTGCGGCCCGAACAGCTGCATGAAATCGTAGGCGAAGTTGCGCAGCAGGGTGCCGCGCCGGAAGCCCACCCACGTGGTGTGCAGCGGAAACAGGTGCGAGGCGTCGAGCACCACCAGATCGGCATCGTGCACCGGTTCGATCGCGACGCTGGCGACGATGCCGACGCCCAGGCCCAATCGCACGTACGTCTTGATGACGTCTGAATCGCGCGCCGTCAGCGCGACCTTGGGCACGAGACCCTCGCGCGAAAATACCGTCTGCAACGAGGAAGCGCCCGAAAAACTGAACACATACGTGACCAGCGGATATTTCGCCAGCTCCTGGAGCGTGAGCTTGCGCGTGGCCGCGAGTGGATGGTGCTTCGGCACAATCACCTGGCGGTGCCAGCGGTACACCGGCAGCAGCACCAGCCCCGGAAACAGGCCATCCGAACCGGTGGCGATCGCCAGCTGCACGCGATCGGTGGCGACCATTTCGGCGATCTGCTCGGAGGTGCCCTGGTGCAGGTGGAGCTCGACCTCGGGATAGCGTTCCCGAAAAGTCTGCACTACGGGCGGCAGCACATAACGCGCCTGCGTGTGCGTGGTGGCGATCGAGAGCGTGCCGCGGTTGTCCTGGTTCAGGTCGGCGGCGACCGCCTTGAGGCTGTCGATCTCCGCGAGCGCCCGGGTCGCGTACTCGAGCACGCGGATGCCCTGCGGCGTGATGCGCGAGAAAGCGCGCCCTTCACGCACGAACAGGTCAAAACCCAGTTCCCGCTCCAGGGCCTTGAGCGCGCGGCTGATCGCGGGCTGTGAAGTTCCGAGCGCCGAGGCCGCCTGCGTCACCGACAAGCCGTGGCGCGCAATGGCCACCGCGTACTGCAACTGGTGGAAATTCATGGCATGAGTCTATGGCCACCGTGGTGGTGAAATTATAACAACGTGTTATCAGCGGATGGCCTTTTCTTTATCGCTTGCCCGGAATCGGGGCATTAGAGTGCCTGCAACATGATCTACGACAACATACTTGGCACCATCGGCCGCACTCCCGTCGTCCGCATCCAGCGGCTCGCGCCCGCCGGGGTGGCGATGTACGTGAAGTGCGAGTTCTTTAACCCGCTGGGCTCCGTGAAAGACCGCCTGGCCATTGCGATCATCGAAGACGCCGAGCGGCGGGGCGAACTCAAGCCTGGCCAGACGGTGATCGAGGCAACTTCCGGCAACACCGGTATTGCGCTGGCGATGGTCTGCGCGGTGAAGGGCTATCCTTTCGTCGCCGTGATGGTCGAGACCTTCTCCATCGAGCGCCGCAAGATCATGCGCATGCTCGGCGCCAGGGTGATCCTGACGCCGGCGGCCGAGCGCGGCAGCGGCATGGTGCGCAAGGCCGCCGAACTCGCCGGGAAGAACGACTGGTTCCTGGCGCGCCAGTTCGAGAACCCGGCCAACCCGGCCTACCACCGCAACACCACGGGTCCGGAGATCCTTTCCGACTTCGCCGGCAAGCGCCTTGATTACTTTGTGAGCGGCTGGGGCACCGGCGGCACCATGACGGGCGCGGGCGAAATGATCCGGCTCGCGCGGCCCGAGGTGCGCATCATTGCCACCGAGCCTGAAGGGGCAGCGCTCCTGTCGGGCAAGCCCTTCGCGCCACATAAGATCCAGGGCTGGACACCGGATTTCGTCCCCGCCGTGCTCAACCGCAACCTGGCCGACCGCATTGTCACCGTGACGGACGCCGAAGCGATTGACTCCGCGCGCCAGCTCGCGCGCCAGGAAGGCATCTTCGTCGGCATTTCGAGCGGCGGCACTTTTGCCGCGGCGCTCAAGGTAGCCGCCGAGGTGCGCAAGGAAGCCGGCCCGGGCACGACCATCCTGGCCATACTTCCGGATACCGGCGAGCGTTACATGAGCACCGTCCTGTTTGAAGGAATTCCGGATGGGTCCGATCCGGAAGGCTGAGTCACGCGTGGTTGACGCGCCCCGCACGCAGCACGCGCCGCAGGCCGCGAGCGGCCATGCGCCCAACAGCGTGGTGCTCCCTGATCCGTTCCCCTTGTATCGGGGCGGCGCGCTGCATGGCGCGCGCATCGCTTACGAGAGCTGGGGCCAGCTGAACGAGGCGCGCGACAACGCCATTTTACTTTTTACGGGCCTCTCGCCCTCCGCTCATGCCGCCGCCACGGCCGAGAACAGCGCACCAGGCTGGTGGCAGCGGATGATCGGCCCGGCGCTCGCAATCGACACCAGCCGCTACTTCGTCCTGTGCGTCAATTCGCTGGGCAGCTGCTTTGGCTCCACGGGTCCGGCCAGCATCGATCCGGCCACCGGCGAGCGTTACCGGCTTACTTTTCCCGAAGTGGCGCTCGAAGACATCGCGCGCTCCGGGTTCGAAGCCGCGCGCGCACTCGGCATCGAGCAGCTCGAAGTGGTGATGGGCGCCTCGCTCGGCGGCTCGGTGGTCGCGGCCTTTGCGGCGCTGTTTGCGCAGGGCGCGCGGCGCCTGGTCAGCATTTCGGGGTCGCCTGCGGCCTCGCCCTTTGCGATCGCCCTGCGATCCGTGCAACGGGAAGCCATCTTGCGCGACCCGGACTGGCAGGGCGGCCATTACTCCCCGGAGCAGCCGCCGCGCAACGGCATGCGCCTGGCGCGCAAGCTTGGCACCATCACCTATCGCTCGGCGACCGAATGGCGCCAACGCTTCGGGCGCGAGCCACTGGCTGGCATTGCCCTTCGAACCAGCCCGTTCGCGCCACGCTTCGCCGTCGAAGGCTACCTCGAGGCCCAGGCCGAACGCTTCACCCGGGTCTACGACCCCAACTGCTACCTGTACCTTTCGAGCGCCATGGACCGCTTCGACCTGGCCGAGCACGGCGGCTCGTACCAGGCAGCATTCGAGGGCAGCGGACTGAAGGACGCGCTGGTGATCGGCGTGGAGAGCGACCTGCTCTACCCGATCCACGAGCAGGCGGCGCTGGCCGAGGCCTTCGAGCGCTCCGGCGTGCGCACGCAGTTCACGCGGCTCCCCTCGCTCGAGGGGCATGACGCCTTCCTGGTCGACATTCCGCGCTTCGACGCCGAGCTCCGCGCCTACCTGGCCTAGCGCCCGGCGCGTGCACCGATGCGGGGCAGCGCACCGCAGCATATTGGTTTTATTGTGAAATCGTTCACATCACGAACATTTCATGAACTTGTAACCGCGTTGTCTCTTGCAGTGCATACAGTATCGGATATTATATCGTTCGTATGGCCAACGATATTGGTACCCTACCTGTTTAACACAAAGGAGCACGACATGAGCGAACTGAACTTCAAGCCTGCGGCCGGCGGCGGTTTTGCCGGCGACAAGACAGTGGCCGTGCCGGCGCTCGACGCCAGCACGGCCACCACCGGCACCACGCGCGAGGGCGCGCAGGCCAGGCAGCAACGCCGGCGCCTGAACGTCCTGCGCTACA
>JAYUZI010000262.1:0-6207 GCA_043751915.1 Gammaproteobacteria bacterium
GTTCACGCCCAAGGCCAAGGAACCCGTAGGACTCGTCACCTCCGGCGGCTACGGCTACCGCCTCAAGTGCAGCATCGCGCTCGCCTATATCCGTACCGACCTCGCAGTGCCGGGTACCGAGCTCGAGATCGAAATCCTGGGTACGCGCCGCCGGGCGGTGGTCGGCCGCGAACCCCTCTACGATCCGGACAACGCGCGACTGCGGGCCTGAGCGAACGCCGCTGTCGGGAGTACGGTATGCGTCGCAGACAGTTCGTGCATGGCCTGGCCGGTCTCGCAGCCGCGGGGCTCGTCGCGCCCGCGTTCGCGCGGCGCAAGCGCCTTCGTGTTGGCATCGTGGGCGGTGGCATCGTCGGCGCCTCGATCGCGCTGCGCCTCGCCGAGGTTGGGGCGGACGTGGTGCAGTTCGAGAAGACGGCTCCGGCAGCGGGGGCAACCCGGAATTCCTTCGGCTGGCTCAATGCCTTCGTCGCCGACCCTCATTATCAGGCGCTGCGCCTGCGGAGCATTGCTGCTTATCAAAAGATCGACAGGCCGCTCGGGCTTGGCATCACCTGGGGCGGATACCTGAACTGGTCGGCCGATGCGGCGGGCACGGAATTCGTGCGCGCGAACGCGAAACAGATGGCCGGCACGCCGTTCCCGGCCCGCGAGCTGACCGCGGCGGAGTTTACCTCGCTCGCACCCTCGCTCGAACCCGGCTCACTCGCTGCCGCGATCTACTCGGGGCTCGATGGACACATAGATCCTGTACGCGCCACGCTGAGTTTCCTGGAACACGCCCAGGATCTCGGCGCTCGCCTGCTTTGCCCCTGCGAAGTGCAATGCCTCGAATTCCAAGGCGGGCGCCTGCGCTCGGCCGTAACGAGCACCGGCACCATACCGCTCGACCGGCTCGTGGTAGCCGCCGGCGTGGATACCCCGAAGCTGCTGGCGATGGCCGGGTACAAGCTCAAACTGCGCCACGCGCCAGGGTTCCTCGCACACAGCCGGCCGGCGCCGATGCAGACCCAAAAGATCTGCGACGCGCCCGGCGGAGTGGAATTCAAGCAGATGGCGGACGGTACACTGGTGGGCACCGACTCACCGGAGCCGCCGGACCTGCCGGTACACGCGCAGATACGTGAGCAGGCGGGTGATTTCCCAGACGAGGCGCTGCGCACCTGGCACGGCACGCGTGCACTCGACAAGATCAAGGCCTTCCTGCCCGCTGCCCGTGATGTGCCGCTCGATCACGTGACGCTCGGCTTCCGGCCGATGCCGACCGACGGCTTTCCAGTGATAGGTGCCGTGCCTGGCGCTCCCGACCTGTACGTGGTCGTGACCCACAGTGGCGTGACGCTCGCGCCGCTGCTGGGCCAATACGTGGGTTCGGAGTTACTCGGTGGAAATGAAATCGCGGGGCTGGCGCCGTATCGGCCCGGGCGCTTCGCTCAGGGCTGAGGCCAGGCGGCGCCGCAGTCAGGCGACGCAGATCAAGGCGCCGCGGGCGCGCCCTGCTGTCGGTAGACCACGCCGCCTTTCATCACGAATTCAACGTGCTCAAATTGCGCCGGATCGGTGCGCGGATCGGCGCTCGTAGCGACCAGGTCGGCGAATCGGCCTGGCTGGAGGGTGCCGACCCGATCGCTGGCGCCCAACAGGTCGGCCGCGTTGCGGGTTGCCGCAACGAGCGCCTCGTCGGACGTCATTCCGTTGGCGATAAGCAGCCCGAATTCCATGGCATGGTTGCCCTCGCCAATGTCGGACCCATAGGCGATCTTCACACCAGACCGTACCGCCAGCGCCAGGTTTCGCTTGGGGAGCAGGTCATTGGCGATTTCCTTTTCCGCGGTGCCAGGCGTGAGCAATTCGGGGTGATTCCTGGCCACGTCGTAAAAGACATCAAAGACGGTGAGGGTCGGCACCAGATAGGTTCCCTGTGCCTTCATCAGCGCAAAGGTCTGCGCCGTCGCGAAGGAGCCGTGCTCGATCGAGTCGACGCCGGCACGGACGGCGTTCTCGATGGCCCCGGCGGGGTAGATGTGAGCGGCTACCTTCATTCCGAGCGCATGCGCGGTCTCCACCGCGGCGCGCATTTCCTCATCCGTCATCAGTTGTTGGCGCGGATCGTCGCCGCTCGAAGCGATGCCTCCCGAAGGGACAATCTTGATCACATCCGCCCCGCGCAGTTTGTGCTCGCGCACGCGGAGGCGGGCCTCATCCGCTGTATTGACGATGCCGTTGTTCCAGCTGTGGTTGGCGAGGGAGCGGTCGAGCCCGGCGCGCGGATCGGCGTGCCCGCCGGTCGGACCCAGGGCTTCCAGCGATACCCACAGGCGCGGTCCCGGAACCTTGCCGGCGTTGATCGCGTTGCGCAATGCCACTGTGTCGTCGCCACCGCCCACGTCGCGGGCACTGGTAAAACCCTGCTGCAGCATGGCGGCCGCGAACACCACGCCATCAAACGCCCGGTCGAGCTCGGAGTGAGTCAGCCAATCCTCGATTGCGTTGGTCCGGCTCGGGAGCTTTGCCGCTACATGCACGTGACAGTCGATGAAGCCGGGCATGACCGTCGAGTGCGACAGGTCGATGATCTGGGCTCCGGGAGGAACGAGGAAACCCGGCTCGATGGCCGTGATCCGGTCGTCATGGATCACGATCGAGACATGCTCGCGGGCAGGTCCGGGGGTGCCGTCGATCAACTTGCCCGCGTGGACGACGGTATCGTGCGCTGAGGCCAGGGTCGCAGCCGTCAGCCATGCAAGACCCAGGGCCCGCGCAGGCAATTTCGAACGTGCCATGTCTAGTGTTTCGCGTACCAGGATTTCACGCCGGCATGATCGCGCACCGCCTCGTGCACAGCGTTGAGCCTGGGAAACCCAGCAAAGATGGTGGCGGGAATGTGATCGACCTTGCCGCCGATGAACCAGCGCACGGCCATGTGCAGCTTCAGGTCGACGACGTGGATCTTGGGCCCGCCGAAAAATGGCGTGCCGCTGATGTTATTCTCCGTCGCCCTGGCCCACGCCGGCAGAAAACCTGCCACCAGCGCTTCGCGCCTGACCTTCTTCTCGGCTTCCTCCATGCGAATGGTCGGACCGACTGCGGCCCGCAGGTCTTCCACGTGCTGCATCATGCCTTCGTGGCGCGCCGCCTCGAAGTCGTCGGCCGGGTGTAGGCCGTAACGACGGCCGATGAACACCAGGATGGCATTGCTGTGCGCCAGCGCAGGTCTCCCCGGTAATTCGAGCACCGGCAGGCCGCCATAGGGCGTGTGTTCCTTCATGGCCGGCCATGAGGCCGGGCTGATGCGCTCGTCTTCGAAGTCGATGCCCGCCAGATGCAGGGCCAGGCGGCATTCCTCCCCGCGGCTGACGGGAGCATCAAAATAGATCAGTTTGGGTTTGTTCATGGCGGCTAAACATATCATGCCGCAGCACGTGCAGAAGTATCAGACCGCCCGATATGGCATGATCTGTCATGCAGCGGGTCGGCGAGTGCGAATTCTTCTGGTCCTGGACTAACCCGGTGATCCTCGTGCGCTGATCCGCTGCGCCCCCGCATGAACAACCAGTCGTACCGATTTGAGGGCCTCGATAATTTCCGGGATTTCGGCGGCTACGCCGTCGCAGATGGCCGGCGGATCAAACGGGGCCGGTTGTTCAGATCAGCGCACCTGCACCGGGCGACGGACCCCGATCTGGAAAAGCTGCGACAACTGAGGATCGAGGCGATTGTCGATCTGCGCTTGCCAGTCGAGCGATTGGCGCAACCGACGCGGCACTCGCCGCGCCTGTCAAATCAGCTCATCGCCAGCGACAAAGGCCAGCCGCACGGGCGGAGCGGCTGGACGCAGTTTGTCCATCGGCCGGGCGGGTTCGCGGCGGCTGAAATGCGTGAGTGGATGCGGCAGTGGTACCGCACGGCCCCGTTCGAAGACCAACACATCGAGCTGTTCAGCCGCTACCTTGCTTCCCTGCCGGAGGCCAGCGGTCCGGTGCTGATTCACTGCGCGGCGGGCAAGGATCGCACCGGGTTACTCGCTGCCCTGACGCACCACCTGCTCGGTGTGGCGAGCGAGCACATCGAACACGACTACCTGCTCACCAACAACGAGGCTGTGGCGTCGCGATTTCTGCCCATTCTGAGGCAGAGCATCGTCCAGGCGTCGGGGCGGACGCCGGATCCGGAGGCGCTGCGTGCCTCCATCTGGATTGAGGCCGAGTACCTGCAGGCGTCGTTCAACTCCATAACAGAGCGGTTCGGCTCGATCGGCGCTTACCTGGACGAAAGCCTCGGTGTGGGTGCGAACCAGCAGGCCGCTATCCGCGAGTGCCTGCTGGAGTAGCCCGAATGGGCTGAGCTTGCCCGTAACCGGCCCCGCCGCTTCACCGCAACAGCTTAGCTGCTCTCGTGCAGGTGACCTGCGAACGGTCGGCCCGTCGCTGTAGTGCGTACCAGCGCCTCGGCCACGTAGTCGAGGTCCGGGCCCATGTGCGCCCGGTGCTCACTGACGCTGGTCTCGACGTGCGGGTCGACGGCGCCCGCGCGCCGCGCCGCGGCGCGCGCGAGCTCACAGGAAAGCTGGCGCGCATATTCGACCGCAGGCTCGAGGGCCTGGAAATCGTGGCTGCCCGCCGGGTCATGGGGATCGTGCACGCGAAAGACGCTGAAGGTGGGTTGGTTCACCAACACGTTGACCGTCTGGGCAACGACGCCAGCAACGGCGCCCACGGCATTACAAACCGCGGCGTGCTCAGGGATGGAGAGCGTCGCGCCGAGGCGCCGCGCTACTTCCGGGTAGTAGCCAGCCACCGGCGCGCCGATGGCGACCAGTGGCACGGCAAGCCCGAAGTTTGCGCGCACCAGGGAGGCGAACGGTCGACCGGACACGATGTCTTCGATCAACCCGTCGCCGAGAATTCCCCAGGAACCATTGCGCGCCTCGATGACGGGGTCGTGGGCGAGGGCGGTGGCGAGCACGACACGGGCGGACTCACGGATCACGTGCTCGACGGTGCGTTCGCAAAACGCCTGCGGCGTGGCGGTTTCCCGGGCAGCACGGGTATTGCGCTCCTCAATGGCGAGCAGGCCGGCGCCCAACTGTGCGGCCTCGAGGTTCCATCCCTGCTGGTGGCCGAGCACGTGCATGGCGTCGCTCGGCGTAAAAGCGGCGATGGTCGCAAGACCTGAATCAGCGAGCCGACGCAACGCCTCCAGGCCCGGCGCATTGTGGACCAGTTTAGAGACCCGGCGCGGCTCGGGCGTGAGCGCTTCCCAGACCCGTCGCTCCGGACCGGCCAGATGGACGGGCGCCGCGCGGCCGGGATTGCGGAATGCGAACTGGGTGGCGTAGTCGGGCAGGTGCTGCAGGGTGACCAGCAGGCGCAGCTCGGCCATGACCGCCGGAGCCTGCAGCGCCAACAGACTCAAGGGCATCGCCTTGCGCGGACCGACCAACAGGCGCGCGTTGCGATCGATCGATACCTGGCTGTCGCCGCCGAGGCCAACGGTGCGCACATCGACGGCTTCGACCATGGTGCGCCAGCCGCCGATCAACGCGCCTGCGGCGTTGATGGCGGGACGACCGCCGGTCACGACCGCGCAATCGGTGGTCGTGCCGCCCATGTCGGAGACCAGGAAATCGCCAAGCCCGGTGAGAAAGCCGGCGCCGACGACGCTGGCCGCCGGGCCCGAGAGAATCGTCTCGACGGGGTACTCGAGCGCCACTTCTGCCTTCATCAGCGAACCGTCGCCCTTGACGATCATCAGCGGTGCGTCCACGGCCTCCGCCGCGAGCACCTCGGCGAGTGCCTCGATCAGGTGACGGATCTGCGGCGTCAAGCGGGCGTTGAGCGCGGCTGTAAGGGCGCGGCGCGGCGCGTCGAGCTTCGAGCTCAACTCGTGCGCGCAGGTCACCGGCTTGGGCGTGAGGGCGCGAATGAGTGTGCGGGCGCGCAGCTCGTGCGCCGGGTTGCGCACCGAGAAGCAGGCGGCGACGGCGAATCCGTCGACGCGCGCGGCACACTCGCGGACGGCCGCTATCAGCGCCGCCTCCTCGAGTGGCTCGAGTTCCTCGCCGGTGGCGTCGTGTCCGCCGCGCACCTGTACGATGGGGCTGGCCTCGCTCCGCCTGAGTCCGGAGCGCTCGAGCATCGGCTCATCAAAGCCGATCAGCACGCTGGCCACCGGGCTGAAGCGATTCTCGACCACGGCGTTGGTGGC
>JAYUZI010000263.1:0-14130 GCA_043751915.1 Gammaproteobacteria bacterium
CCGAGGTAATCGTCGACGCCGAGCTCGATGGCGCGGGCGCGATGCTTGTCGCCGACGCGCGAGGTGATCACGATGATCGGCACGTCGGCGAGCCGCGGGTCGGCGCGCACCAGGGCCGCAACTTCATAACCGTCCATGCGCGGCATCTCGATATCGAGCAGGATGATGTCCGGCACGTTGTCCGCGAGCAGCGTGACCGCATCGGCGCCGTCGCGCGCGGTCATGACGCGCATGCCGTTGCGTTCGAGCAGGCGCTGGGTCACGCGCCGCACGGTGATCGAATCATCAACCACCAGCGCAAAAATGCGCCGGTCGCCGCGCTCGCGCAGCGCCGCAGGCACGGCGCGCACGCGCCATTCAGCGCGCACCAGCGCGGCGATGTCGAGGATGATGACCACACGGCCGTCGCTGAGGATAGTGGCGCCTGAGATGCCGCGGATCGAGGCAATCTGCGGGCCGAGCGGCTTGACGACGATCTCACGACTGCCGATCAACTCGTCGGCCACCAGTCCCGTGGAATGCTCGCCGGCGCGCACCAGCACCACAGGAATCGCCGCATCGGTCTCCGGGAGCGGCGCGGCTTCCATGCCGACGTACAGCGCCAGCGGCTGCAGGCGGTACTTGTGTTCGCCGTAAGTGAAGGTGGCGCTGTCGCTGCGCAGGTGCGCCGCGACTTCCTCGCGCGGCAGCCGCACCACCCCTTCGATGGTCGGCAACGGCAGCGCGTAGTACTCGTCGCCGGTGCGCACCACCAGCGAATGGCTTACCGCCAGCGTCAGCGGCAGACGGATCGTGAAGCGCGTGCCCTGGCCGGGCTTGCTGTCCATGTGCAACGCGCCGCCCAGCTTCTTGATCTCGGTGGCAACCACGTCCATGCCGACGCCGCGTCCGGCCTGCTGCGTCACGGTGCCGGCGGTGGAGAATCCAGGCTCCAGCACCAGCTGCATAACGTCGTCGTCGGAAAGCGCCTGGTCGGCGTTGATCAGCCCTAGCGCCTGGCCCTTGGCGCGGATCGCGGCGAGGTTCATGCCCGCGCCGTCATCGCTCACTTCGACGATCACTTCGGCACCTTCGCGCTGGAGCTTAAGATGGATGCGGCCTGCCGCGCTCTTGCCATGCGTGAGCCGCTCGGCGGGCGCCTCGATGCCGTGCACCACGGCGTTGCGCAGCAGGTGTTCGAATGGCGGCAGCATGCGCTCGAGCACCTGGCGATCGAGCTCGCCGGCCGCGCCTTCGACGACGAACTCCGCCTGCTTGTCGGTGTCGGCCGCAGCCTGGCGGACGATGCGCGCCAGGCGCTGCACGTGACGCTGGAACGACACCATGCGGGTACGCATCAGGCCGTTTTGCAGTTCGGTGACCGTGCGCGATTGAAGCTGCAACTGGTTCTGCGCCTCGCCCACCAGGCTCTCGATGAGCTGCTGGAGACTGGCGACGTCGTTGGCCGACTCGGCGAGCGCGCGCGAGTATTGCTGGATCGAGGAATAACGGTCGAGCTCAAGCGGATCAAAATCCTGGCGGTGGCCGGGCTCCTGGTCGTGCCGGTGCAGCACCTGCGCCTCGGTCTCAATCTCGAGCTTGCGCAACTGCTCCTTGAGGCGCGTGACCGTGCGCGACAGTTCCGCCAGGTTGAATTCCACCGAGCCGAGCTGCTGCTCGAGGCGCGCGCGCGAGATGCTCACTTCGCCGGCGTTGTTGAGCAGCTGGTCGAGCAAGTCGGCGCTGACGCGCGCCATCTCGCCGCGCTCGGCGCCGGCCACCGGCTCGCGGCCGGGCGGGACGGGCGCGGCCTGGCCCAGTGCCTGAGGCACCGGAGCAGCTGGAGTGGGCGGAGCCGCTGGAGCGGGCGGTACCGGCAACAGGGCGACTGTCACCACCAGCGGAGGCACCACGACCGGAGGCGCGACGACAGCGGGCGGCGCCGGTTCGGCACCGCGCGCAACGGCCTGCAGGCTCGCGATCAAGGCACTTGCCGGCGCGACAGCACGGCCCCCGGCCACCTGCTCGCGCATGCGTGCCAGTTCATCCACCGCTTCCTGCGCGACCGCGCGCGCGCGCTCGTCACCCGCGGCGGTGCCGTTGCCGATCTGCAGGATCAGGCTTTCAAGTTCGTGCGACAGATCGCCCATCGCGCTGACGCCCGCCATGCGCGCGCCACCCTTGAAGGTGTGAAGCGAGCGCTTGAGCGCCGCCAGATGCTCGCCTGCGGCGGGCGCTGCCCGCCAGGACTGCAGCGCAAACTGCGCCGCCTCCAGCAGTTCGCTGGCCTCCTCGCAGAAAATCGCGGCCACTTCCGGATCGAAGTCGAGCGCCGGCGCGCGCGCGCTCGCGGGCGGGGCAGCTGGCGATGGCGATGGCGGGACCGGTTGCCGCAGATCGTGAATGATGGGGAGCGAATGCACGCCGGAGCGGCCGCTGTGTTCGTTCACCTCGGCGACGCGCCGCTCGAGCTCGACCTCGGCGCGGGCGATGCGCGCGCGCAGCGTGTCGTGCACGACGAAATATCCGGTGCTTTCGTCCAGGCGCATCGCGACCGTCGCCATCGCGATCATGCAATCGGAAAGCAGCAGCAGGTCGGAGGCGTCGAGACCGACGCCGCTGTCGAAAGACTTGCGCAACCAGTGGTTCAGCGGTTCCGAAAGCCGGATGCCATGGCGCGCCTCGGCCATTTTTGAGCTGCCCGACAGCGTATGGCAGGCGCGATAGACCTCTTCGGTGAGCACGTGCGGGGCCGGATGCGGTTGTTCGCGCGTCAGCCAGCTGCGGACGGTGGCCACGTGGGTCGCGGTCTCGCGCGCATATATTTCGCGCAGCGCGGCGTCGCTGTCGGCGGCGGGGCTGACCGCAAGCGGCGCGGGAATCGCCGCCGCGACAATGGCGGCCGCCTGCTCCGGAGTGAGCCGTTCGGTAGCCGCCCATTCCCGGGCTGCCCCGGGTGTCGGTTCGGACGCGGCCGCCGCCGCGGCGTCGGCCTCGGGCTGCGGCGCTGCATCGCGCCCGGCAGCCAGCGCATGGGCGCGAGCCACGAGTTGTGTGGGCGGCGTGCGGTTCGCGGGCGCGGCGCTGATCTCAGCGACCAGCTGCGGCAGCAGTTCGATCGCCGCGCGCAGCGTCCCCAGAATGTCGGGCGATCTCGCCAGCGTGCCGTCGAGCAGCCGGTTCACGAGGTTTTCCATTGCCCAGGCGAATTCACTCAGCTCGCCGGCGCCGACCATCCGGCCGCTTCCCTTGAGGGTATGGAACGAGCGGCAGACGGTGGCCAGCGCGGCGGATTCCAGCGAATTCTGGTCCCAGATCAGGTATTGCGCGCGGATCTTTTCCAGTTCTTCGCGCGCTTCTTCGGCGAACAGCGCCAGCAACTCGGGATCGCTGGCCGCGGCGCTCACGGCAGCCGCAGGTGCGGCCGCCAGCACCGGGGGCGTACGCACGCGGCCGGTGCTGTCGGGATCAAGGGCCGCGCCAGGCAGCGTCTGCGCGGGCGGCGGAATACGCAGCGTACGCGCGTAATTGGCCGCACTGATCGCCGGCACTGTCGGCACTACCTGGTCGGGCTCCCGCCCGAGTACCTCGAGGCAGACCTGCGCGTTGTCGAGCATGTACCAGGGATCGCTCCGTCCCGCCTGCAGCGTTTCGATGTAGTACTCGAGGCTGACCACCGCATCGGCGAGGCGATCGAGATAGGCCGCGGACAGCGGCACGCCACCGGCCTGCATGACCCGGCGTAACTGGGCAGTCAAGGCGTCAACGACGTCGACCGCGCGCGCCTTGCCCAGCATGAGCAGCCCGGCCTTGATGCCGCGCATGAGTTCCTGCCAGTTGTCGAAGCCGGCAGCGTCGAGCGTGCCGCTCACGTTCTGCGCAATGCTTTCCTTGACGCGCGCCAGGTTGACCACGCACTCGCGCAGCACCGCGCCCTGCACCGGTTCGAAATCCTGGTCTAGTGGCTCGCCCTCACCCTCGGGCCGCGTTGCTTTGGGCAGGATCAGCCCGACCAGCTGGCCGTCGAGGTGGTCCTCTACCTGGATCAGCGTCGCCGCGACCTGCACCAGCGTCGCCTCATCGGCGCTTTCGCGGCCCGCGACCACGCCTTCGAGCCGCGCATTCGCTTCCTGCACGCGACCGCGCAACTCACCGAGACCCAGGACGCCGAGCGTGTCGCCAATCTTGCGCAGCAGTTCGATCTGCGGCGTGAGCTCCTCGACCTGGCCGCCACCGCGGCGCACGAAGATGTCGAGCACATCCTTGACGCGCGTCAGATCCTCGCGGATCGCCGCCGCGACCGTGTGCATGAGCTTGATCGAGGGGGCCGACAGGTTTTCACGTTCCTGCTCGATGTTGTCGTCGACCGGCAACAGCTCGTTGAGGCGGAACGAGGCGCGCACCGCTGCCACGCGCGGCCCGGCGGTGCTCGAACGCGCCACGTAATAGAGCAGGTTGTTCAGCAGTTCGATCGGCGGCGTCTGTGCGTAGCGCGCTTCGCCGAGCTCGTGGAGCCGCTTGATCTCGCGATCAGCGAGGCCCAGCAGCCGCTTGACCGAAACGCTGCTCTCGGTACCGTTCTCGCGCAGCGCCTCCAGCAGCGCGCCCACCACCCACCACAGCTGGAACACGCACTGCTGCGTCGCCACCTGCTCGAGGCGCGTGGCCACGGTCGCCAGGATCTCGAGATTCTGTTCGAGCCGCTCGCCGCGGATCCAACCGACCAGGCCGGCCTGGAAGCGCGAACGCAGCCGCCGCGCCCATTGGGCGGGCGACAGCGGCGGCTCGCCCGGTGCCGGCGAGGTCGGCTGCGCCTGGCGGTCGGACTTGAGGTTGAGCAGCAACAGCGTGCCTTCCGAGAGCAGCGCGCAGCCCCGCACCGCGCGCAGGTCATTCAGGAGCGGCAGCAGCACCAGCGCCAGGTCGCGGCCGCCGGCGAGCACGCGCTCAAGATAGCCAGGGAGCTGCACCATGGCACGCATCAGCGCGTCGAGCGATTCCGACTGGTTCTTGCGCGCTTCCTGCGAGCTGATCAGGTAACGCGCCACCTGCTCCATTTCCTCGGCCAGGAGCGCGGCGCCGTAGATTTCCAGTACCCGCAGCGCGCCCTGCACCTGATGCAGCTCGAAGGCGCAACGCTCGAGCAGTGCGCCATTGCCGGGCTGCTCGACGTGGGCTTCGAGCGCGGTGCGCGCGTCGCCGAGCGCCACGCTGATCTCGCGCGCGGCCGTCTGCATCGTCTGGGTGGCGAGTTCGGTCATGTCGGCGCCGCGGGCAGACGGAAACCGGCCACCGACTTGCGCAGCGCTGCGGCCAGCTCAGCCATCTTGAGGATCGCCTGCGCGGTGGCCTGGGTGCTCTCGGCCGTCTGCGTGCTGACTTCACGCAGCACCTGCGTGTTGCGGGCGATGTTCTGTGCCGCCGCCGATTGGTTGCGCGAGCTCACCGAGATGTTCTGCACCAGACTGGCGATCTGGTTCGAGACCTGCTCGATCTCCTCAAGCGCGGCGCCAGCGTTTTCGGCGAGCAGCGCGCCGCCGACCACGTCCGTGGTGCTGCGCTCCATCGACACCACCGCCTCATTGGTGTCGGTCTGAATGGTGCGCACCAGCACGTCGATCTGCTTGGTTGCGGTCGCGGCGCGCTCGGCGAGCCGCTGCACTTCGTCGGCAACCACCGCAAATCCGCGGCCAGCCTCACCGGCCATCGACGCCTGGATCGAGGCGTTGAGCGCCAGGATGTTGGTCTGCTCGGCAATGTCGCTGATCAGCTCGACGGTGTTGCCGATCTCCTGCGAGCTCTCGCCCAGGCGCTTGATGCGCTTGCTGGTCTCCTGGATGGTCTCGCGGATCGCGTTCATGCCGTCGATCGTGCGGCGCACGGCCTCGCCGCCCTTGTGGGCGACGTCGACCGAGTGGCGCGCAACATCGGCGGCGCGCTCGGCGTTGCCCGACACCTCTTCGGTGGAGGCGGCCATCGCCGCGATCGATTCGGTGGCCGAGGCGATCTGCCTGGTCTGCACGCCGCTTGCCTTGCCAAGCTGGGCGCCCAGCGCCTGGGTCTGGCGCGCGGAGGCGTCCACTTGCATGGCCGAGGCGTTGATCGTGGCAACGAGCTTGCGCAGCGCCTCGACCGCATAATTCACCGAATCGGCGATGGCGCCGGTGATGTCTTCGGTGACGGTGGCCTGCACGGTCAGGTCGCCGTCAGCGAGGCTCGCCATTTCGTCGAGCAGCTTGAGGATGGAGCGCTGGTTGCGCTCGTTCTCCCGGCGCTGCGTGTCGGTCGCCTCCAGCTGGCGCGCGGCGGCACGGCGGAGCGAACCGAGCTGTACCAGCAACATGCCGAGCGGCACCAGCGCCAACAGCACCAGCACCACGCCAACTGTGCCCAGCGCACCGTGGCCAGCGGCCAGCAGCCAGACGAGCGCGCCCAGCACCAGCATGCCGCCAGCGGCCAGCGTCAGCCGGCGCAGGAGTCGGGTATCGATGAGGTCTTCCGCGTTCAAGCTGAGGCCGCCGTGAACGCCGGGTCTTCGAGGAGTTTGCGCAGGCTCAGCACCGGCAGCTGCTCCTGCTCGTGGCGGAAGGACCCCGCCAGGATCTGCTTGCATTGCAGAATAGTCGTGGGCACTTCGTTGCTGAACGCCGTTTCGCTAAAACGCCTGAAGCCGAGCACTTCGTCGACCACCAGACCGGCCGGCACGTCGCGATGATTGACGACAAGGATGCGGGTCAGGCGCGTCACCGGCGTCGCTCCACCCGCCAGGTACTGGCGCAGGTCGATGATCGGGAACAGCTGGCCACGGATGTTGGCGAGACCGAGCACCCAGGCCTTCGCACCCGGCACGCGCGTCAGCGGCGCGGGGATGCCGAGAATCTCGCGCGCTTCTTCGCGGGCCACCAGATACAGCTCGCCGACCATGCGCACGGCGACACCGACCCACTCGGCGCCCGCGGCGCCCGGAGTTTCCGGGCTGGCGGTGGCGCTGCGACCACGCCGCTCGAGCTCCGCGAGGAGTTCATACGGCCGGTCGCGCAGTGCCTTTAACGATGCGCTCGCCAACATGTTCAGGCGGCGAGCGCGGCTTGCGCCTTCTCGACCAGCTGATCCATCGACACCGGCTTGACCATGTAATCGACGGCTCCCTGGCGCAGGCCCCAGATGCGGTCGGTCTCCTGCCCCTTGGAAGTGACCATGACGATCGGGATGGTGCGGGTGTCCGGATCGTTCGACAGCGTGCGCGTGGCCTGGTAGCCGTTGACGCCCGGCATGACGATATCCATGAAAATGAGGTCGGGATGCATCGCTCGCGCCATCCGGATGCCTTCCTCGCCATCGCCGGCCACGGCGGTGCGGTAGCCGTGACGCTCCAGCGCCTTTTTCATGACGTGCACTTCGGTGGGCGAATCGTCGACAATGAGAATCAGCGCCATGGCCTATCTCCCGATCTGCGCTTCGATGGCGCCCAGCAGCTCGTCCTTGGTAAAAGGCTTGGTCAGATAGTGTTCGGAACCCACGATACGCCCGCGGGCGCGGTCGAACAGCCCGTCCTTGGAGGACAGCATGATCACGGGAATGGTGCGGAAAACCTTGTTGTGCTTGATCAGCGCGCAGGTCTGGTAGCCGTCGAGCCGCGGCATCATGATATCGACGAAGACGATGTCGGGCTGGTGGTCGGCGATCTTGGTGAGCGCGTCGAAGCCGTCGACTGCGGTGTATACCTCGCAGCCCTCCTTCGCCAGGAGCGTTTCGGCCGTGCGCCGGATGGTCTTGCTGTCATCGATGACCAGCACCTTGAGGCCACGGAACGGCGAGGCAACGTCGTTCAATTCCGACTCACTCCTCTTAGCATTGAATGCCATGGTCGTTCACCTGCGGGCGTCCGCGCTGTGACCTGCACTGCGCCCCCGATTCATTTGAGCTTTTTAACATATCGGCACCCCTCCGGCTATGCCGCCTGCGTCACGGTTTCAGGAGCCAACACCTTGCGGCGGAGACATAATTCGAATTCAGGCGGCGCCCGTGCACGCCGCGATGCGAGGTTGCGACCATGAACACGCCAATCCGGCTGCTGGTGGTGATGGATCCGATCGATCACATCAAGTACCAGAAGGACACCACGCTGGCACTGCTGCTGGCCGCAAAAGAGCACGGCTATGAACTTCACTACGCCGAATTGCAGGACTTGCGGCTGCGTGACGGCGTGGCCGAGGCGCGCACACGGCCGCTCGAGGTGCGCGCCGACGCGGACAGCTGGTACCAGCTTGGCGAGGGCGCCATCAGCGCCATGGGCGGGTTCGAGGTGATCCTGATGCGCAAGGACCCACCCTTCGACACCGAATACATCTATGCCACCTACATCCTCGAGCGCGCCGAGCTCGCCGGAGCCCTGGTGGTGAACCGGCCGCGCGGGCTGCGCGACATGAACGAAAAGATCTACACGGCCTGGTTCCCGCAGTGCTGCGCGCCCACGCTGGTAACGCGCGACATGGATGAAATGGCCGCGTTTGCCACCACGCACGGCACCATCGTCTGCAAGCCGCTCCACGGCATGGGCGGGCGGTCGATCTTCGTGCTGCCGCCCGGCGACAAGAATGCCACAGTGGTGTACGAGACCCTCACCGAGTACGGCCAGCGCTTCGCCATCGTGCAGAAGTACCTGCCGGAAATCACCGCCAGCGGCGACGCGCGCGTGCTGCTGGTCGACGGCGAACCGCTCCCCTACGCGCTGGCGCGCATTCCCGCAGCCCATGACAACCGCGGCAACCTCGCCGCCGGCGCGCGGGGCGTCGCGCGTGCACTCAGCGTACGCGAGCGCTGGTTGGCCAGCGAAATAGGCCCGGCGCTGCGCGCGGCCGGTATGCTGTTCGTCGGGCTCGACGTGATCGGCGGTTTCGTCACCGAAATCAACGTGACCAGCCCCACCGGCGTGCGCGAACTGCACTCGCAGTTTGGTATCGACGCCGCCGAACTGCTGATCCGCGCGATCGACAAGCGCCTCGCACCCGACCCGGGAATGCGCGGACGGTGAATACGGCGGCGGGTGAGCGGCGACTGACGCCACAGGGCCTTGCCAGCCCGGGGGAAGGCGGCGCCCCGGTGCGCGAGCGGCTGATGAGCATGCTATTCATGGTTGGCATCGCCCACGCCATCGTCATCCTGGGCCTGAGCTTCAGCGCCGGCGGTGCTCTGCCGGCGGCACCCGGCATGGAAGTGCTGCTGGTCACCGATGATCTGCCCGAGGCGCGCCGCAACGACCACGCGGTCTATCTGGCGCAGCGCACGCAACTGGGCGCCGGCAACACGCGCACGCTCGCGACCGGGAGCCCGGAGGAGCAGCTCGCCCCCGGCGCGGCAACCGCCCCGGGCGATGCGCAGCGGGCTGCGGCGGCTGGCGGCGCCGCGGGCGAGGAGCGCACGCTCACCACCGGCGCGCCCGCGCCCGTGATCCGCTGGCTCGGGCAGGCAGGGGACGGCGCCGCGGCCGCCGCGCGGCGGGCCGACGCCGGCGCCGCGGCACGCCAGGGGCGCGGCGATGCCCAGGAACTCGTGTTGCGGGGCGACCCGAAGACCGGCCGCTGGATCAGCCCCGATACCCGGGTCTCTAAACTCGCCCCCTACCTCGACGCCTGGCGGCGCAAGGTGGAGCGGGTCGGCACCCTGAATTTCCCCTCCGCGGCCCGCCGCGCGGACCTTTCCGGCAGCCCGGTGATCGAAGTGGCATTGGCTGCCGACGGCCGGTTGCTCGAGGCCACGATCCGGCGTGGCAGCGGCCACCCGGCAATCGACCAGGCGGCGCTGCTGATCCTGCAGCTGGCCAGCCCCTTCGAGCCCTTCCCGCGCGAACTGGCCCGAGACTATGACGCGCTGCGTTTCGCCTACCAATGGGAGTTTTTTGGCGGCCAGTTGGGGACCGGAACCGTGACCACCAGCGCGAATGGCGCCGGCAGCCCTTGAGAGCGCCGGAAAGCGCCCCCATACTCTACTCATGACCGATTCCAACTCGATGGTCACCTCCCTGGCCAATAACCTGCTGGTCGCAATGCCCTCGCTGGCCGACGGCCATTTTGCGCAAAGCGTGACCCTGGTCTGCGAGCACAGCGACAAAGGTGCGCTCGGCATCGTGCTCAACAAGCCGCTCGACATGAAGCTCGGCGACGTGCTGGCGCAAATGAAGCTCGACCCGATGCAGGCGGCAACAGCGGCGCAGCCGGTGCTGCGCGGCGGACCGGTGCACACCGACCGCGGTTTCGTGCTGCACCGCCCGGGCGGCGATTGGGACTCCACCCACAAGATATCCGACCAGATCCAGGTCACGACTTCGCGTGACGTGCTGGCCGCGATTGCCCGCGGCGAAGGGCCGCGCGACGCCTTCATCGCGCTGGGCTACGCCGGCTGGGAGCCCGGCCAGCTGGAGCAGGAAATCCTCGACAACGCCTGGTTGTCGCTGCCGATGAATGAACAGCTGGTCTACGAAGTCCCCTTCGAACAGCGCTGGCAGGCCGCCTGGCAGATGCTCGGCGTACACAGCTCGCGCGTCAGTCTGGTGGCGGGCCACGCCTGAACAGCGGCGTCGCGCTCAGTTTTGATTTCGGCCTGCGCCGCATCGGCGTGGCTTCCGGCGATACCCTCACCCGCAGCGCTTCGCCCCTCACCGCGCTGAACAACGGCGCGCACGGTCCGGACTGGCGCGCCGTTGAACGCCTGCTCGCCGAATACCGGCCGGCAGTGCTCGTGGTGGGCTACCCTTATAATGATGACGGCAGCAGTGGCGCGCTGGCGGGCGCCGCGACGGCCTTCGCGCTGGCCCTGGAGCAGCGCGCAGGGCTCAAGGTCGCGCGCGTCGACGAGCGCTTTTCCTCGCAGGAAGCAGCCGCCGCGCTGAAGGAGCGCCGCGCGGCGGGCATCCGCCGACGGCGCGTGCAGCGCGCCGACATCGACAGCCTAGCCGCCGCCATCATTCTCGAGCGTTGGCTGCAGGGGGAAGGTTAAGCTCATGAACAAGCAACGGCGCAGCGACGGCACGCTCCAACACCTGACCTCGCTCGAGGGCCTGACGCGCGCTGAACTCGACGCGCTCCTCGATCACGCGCAACGCTACGTGTGCGCGAGCGGCGCCCGTCCGCCCATGAACCGCGCGCTTGCCGGCTTCACGATCGGTAATCTGTTCACCGAGCCCTCGACCCGCACCCGCGTCTCCTTCGAGCTCGCAGCCCGGCGCCTTGGCGCTGAAGTCATCAATCTCGAAGTGCAACTGTCCTCACGTGCCAAGGGCGAGAGCATGCTCGACACCATCCACACGCTCGAAGCGCTGCACTTCGACGGCTTCGTGATCCGAGATTCCGAGCCCGGGGTGGTGGCGCATGTCGCCGCCAACGTCGCCGCGCATGTCAGCGTATTCTCGGCAGGCGAGGCACATGTCTCGCACCCGACGCAGGGGCTGCTGGACGCGCTCACCGTGCGCCAGCACAAGGGTGCGCGCTTCGAACCGCTATGCATCGCCATTGTCGGGGATATCCGCCATTCACGTGTCGCCCGTTCCGCGTACGAAGCCTTCAGCGCGCTCGGCGTCGGCGAACTGCGGCTGATCGCGCCGCCGGCGCTCATGCCGGCACCGGGCGAGTTTCCGGCCGGCAAGCGCTTTACCACGCCCGAGCAGGGCCTCGCCGGGGCTGATGTGGTCATGATGCTGCGCATCCAGAAGGAACGCATGGCGCAAGCGGAGATTCCCGACGGCGCGCAGTACTTCGCGCGCTACGGCCTGACCGCGCCACGTCTGCGGCTCGCCAAGCCGGACGCAATCGTCATGCATCCGCAACCCATGAACCGCGGTGTCGAGATCGATTCGGAAGTCGCCGACGGACCGCAGTCGGTGATCCGCGACCAGGTACGCAACGGCGTGGCCGTGCGCATGGCGGTGCTCGAGGCCGTGCTGCGGCCGCGCCCGGTGCGCGCATGAGTGCGCCGCCGCGCGCGCACCGCGGCACGATCCACGTCGAGGACGGCGCGATCCTGCAGCACACCGTGTGCGAAGCCGCACAGCACATCCTGCGCGTCGCCGCGCCACGCACCGCGCGCCACGCCACGCCCGGCAGCTTCGTGCACCTGCGGTGCGACGCGGCGCTGCCGATGCGCCGCCCGTTGTCGATCATGCGTGCGGATGCAGATGCCGGCTGGATCGAGGTGCTGTTCAAGGTCGTCGGCACCGGTACCGCCGCGCTCGCCACGCGCCAGGCGGGCGAGACGCTGAACCTCATGGGCCCGATCGGGCAGGGTTTTACGCTGCATCCCGCGCGGCCGCGGGTACTGGCGATCGGCGGCGGTGTCGGCATTCCGCCGCTGGTGTTCCTGGCCGAACGGTTAACCACCGACACTCGCACCGCCTGGAAGCCGCTGGTACTCATGGGTTCGGAGATTCCGTTTCCGTTCCGTGCGCGGCCCTCGCGCATCCTGGTGCCGGCCGCGCCCGACGAGGCGATCGCCTGCATGCCGCTGCTCGACGAATGGGGCGTGCCCTCGCGGCTGGCGAGTAACGCTGGCTATGCCGGCTGCTACCACGGGAACGTCACCGAGCTCGCTTCGCGGTGGCTGGCGGCGCTCACGGCCGCGGAGCGCGCCGAAGTGGAAATATACGCCTGCGGCCCGACGCCGATGCTGGCGGCCACGGCGGCGCTGGCGCGGAAATTTTCCCTGCCCTGCCAGGTCTCACTCGAGGAATACATGGCCTGCGCGGTGGGCGGTTGCGCGGGCTGCGCGGTCGAAGTACACACCAGCACCGGGCGGGCGATGAAGCGCGTCTGCGTCGATGGTCCGGTGTTCGAGGCGCAGAGCGTCTTCCCGCCGCCGGCATAAACCCGCGTAGCATGTTGCGGTGTGGCTGCAGCCAGCGTGCATTTGGCCACCAGCGGATGGGGCTTTGTGCTAGGGTGGAGTACTACGGCGGTCCCCAGCAAATGGCTTGGCACCGCACTCGGGCGCGGGGCACCTTCGCTTTAGGTGGCCGGTAGCCCGCCACACCTCCCTCGATTTCCAGGTGGAATTGAACTTGGCCAAGCCCAATTACCGTCATCAGAAGAAGCAGAAAGAGCAGGCGCGCAAGCTCCGGCAGGCCGAGAAGCAGACCCGCCGGCTGGCCGCTCGCACCGATGGCGATGGGAGCGGCGCGGCGCCCGTGGCCGATGACGGCCCGACGCTGGCGCCCGAGGCCAGCCCCGCACAGGCTGAAACATGAAACTCACTTCACGCAAAGTGCCCACCTTTGGCGAGCAACGCCGTGCCGACCGGCAGAACGACCGCCTGCAGGCGCCGGCGATGCGCGCCCGCTTTGCCACGATCGCCAAGCTCCAGATCGACCTGACCTTTGCGGGCAGCAGCCGCCCGCCACCCTCGCCGCAATCACATTGCTTCTTTCCGCCAGCGCGCGCCTTCTTCCGCTTCGCCTGCCCTTGCTCGGAATGCGACGGTGAGTTCGATCTCAGCGCCAGCGTCGCCGAGCTGGCAGAAGTAAAGCGCCCCTCTGCCCGCACCGCCTCAGGGCGCATGGGTTGCGAGGGCGTGCATTTCCGGGAACGCGCGACCGCGACCCCCTGCCCCATGGCGCTGAACTGGCGCCTTGTCATTGTCCGCTCTGACTGAACGCCAGGATGCCCGCCATGCTCGAACACCTGCCGTTTGCCGGCGAACCGAATGCCGATTTCCGCGCGCGCATCGCCCGCCGGCAGGCTGAGGCCGCCGAGGTCCGCCAGCGCGAGCTGGTCGAGCAGGCCTCGACCATCAATTCCCCCGACCTGCGCATCCGCATCTGGGAACGGCTCCATGAGATCACCATGCCGCTCGGTGCCGCGCACCGCCTGCTCGGCGTCATTGCGACGCAGACCGGGCTGACCATGGCCCAGGTGCAAACCGAACAGCAGAACCGGGCCAACCCTCCACCGCTCGCCGCTCCGGCCGAGCCTGCTGCAAAGGCGGGCGACCCGCCACCAGCCGTCCCCGGCCAGACCTGAAACCCCACTACCACAGCAAAGCCCTGCATCTTGTGGTAGACTGCCCACCGATCGTCTATGTCCGTGTATCGCCCAGCGCGCCTCATTTGGCGCCATGAGCCCGAGCCGAACTTCCTCGATCAGGTGACAGGATCATTGGTTCGAT
>JAYUZI010000264.1:0-4844 GCA_043751915.1 Gammaproteobacteria bacterium
TACAATATCGCCGCGTCGACGCCGGCAATACGCACGATCGCCGCCTTGTCGGTTGAGGCCTGCCGGCACGTCAACCTCGTGGTGGTGGCGCTCGCCGACCGCAACGGCGCAGAGAAGACGCTGCAGATATGCCGCGAGATCGACGTGCTCGAAGCCCGCGCCAACGCCGCCATGAGCGAGGCGGTGACCGAGCTGTTTGCGCAGGAAGGCGACGATCAGGCTGCCCTGCACGCCATCAAGATGCGACACTTCTACTTCAGGCAGGCGAAGGTGCTCGACCGCTGCCGGCGCGTCGCCGGTACCATTGAAGAAATCCTGCTGGAAAACGCCTGAGTCGCAGCCTTCTGGCCCCGCGTTTCTTGACGTGGTTAGTGCGATGCCCGCCATGGCGCCAGCGGCCAGCCGAAGCGTGCGATCGCGATGCGCGCCTAGCGCGAAAACAGCCGCGCAGGATCGCGGAAGGCCTTGAACTCGAGCGCGTTGTCGGAAGGGTCGTGCAAGAACATCGTCGCCTGTTCGCCCACCTGACCGGCGAAACGAATGCCGGGATCGATGACAAACGAGACGCCGCTGGCGCGCAGGCGTTCGGCGAGCTGCTGCCATGCACTCCATTCCAGCACCACGCCGAAATGCGGCACGGGCACATCGTGGCCATCGACGACGTTGGGATGCACGCGCGCACGCTTGCCCGGATCGAGGTGCGCCACGAGCTGGTGGCCGAAGAAATCGAAGTCGACCCATTCCTGCGCACTGCGCCCTTCGGCGCAGCCCAGCAGCTGGCCGTAGAAGGCGCGCGCAGCGGCCAGGTCGTGCACGGGAATGGCGAGATGGAAGGGCTGCATACCTGTGCTGAACGATACCGGAATTTGGTGGCGCCGTACGCACCGGATCGCCTTTGCCAATGAAAGCGCCGGCGTCATCGCGGGCGTTTTCGGAGCGAAGTTGCCGCCTGGCTGCGCATCAATAGGCGTTCACGGTGTGGGTTGTTGGAACACGTCTGGGAAACCGTTGATTATCTGCAAGGAGTCGTCGTTGTAGGGAATGGGCACGTGCCGCATCGTGCCGATGCGGACATTGAAGATGCTGGTCGAGCTGGTGGGACTCGAGTGCGAGAAAGCAGGATCGTGAGCACGCAGAGGGTGAACGACAAGGCCGAATGGCAGCAGATCACCGGCGGACGGCTCTACCGCCTGAACATGCCCGACACGTCGGAACTCATCAACGAGCCGCTCCATTCGCGGGTCACCGCGGCGCGCTACTGGAAGGTACGCGTTGCCCCGTCGGGCGGCGGACTGGGCCATAGGCTTCCCACCCTGGTCGGCGGCTGGCTTGCGGACGATCTGTTGTTCGTGGCGCGTGGCTCAGCGCCCTTCCGGCTGTTGTACGGTAACTTCGCTGCCACCGCGCTCGATGTGCCGGCCGATTCGCTGGTTGGTCCGCACAGCCTGCAGACGGCATCACAACAACAGCTCGGCACGCGGCCGGCGATGATCGGGCCGCCAACGCTGCTGGGGGGCGAATCGCGACTGGTCGTGATCCGCCCAAGGTTCGACACGAAACGCCTGGTGCTCCGGTCTGTGCTGATCCTGACCGTGGGACTCCTGGGCGTGATGGCCTGGAAGCTCGTGCGCACGCTTCTATCCAGCAAGTAGTCGCCGGCACCGGAAACCACGGGCCACCGCTCCTGACGCCGGCCTGATTCTACATAAATTTAGTTATTGACATATTGTCAATTGATGACTATTATCTAACCCATGTCATACATCGCTGAACGACGGATCGAGGAAAAGGAACGGCGCCGCAACGAGATTCTCGACGCTGCCGAGTCCTTGTACGCGAAGGAAGGCTGGGACGCCGTGACCATGGACCAGGTTGCCCGCGGCGCGCGCCTCTCCCGCGCCCTGGTTTATGTCTACTTCCGCGACAAGGAAGAGCTGCTGTTCGGCATCGGCGAGCGCGCGATGAAGGAACTACGCAACCGCTTTGTCACGGCGTCGGCCGACCAAGACCTCGGGATCGACAAGGTCCAGGCGATCGGCCGCGCCTACATGACTTACGCCAATGACCTGCCCCACTACTTTGATGCCTGCTCGCGCTTCAACCAGCACAGCGATGCGGCGGATGCGGGCACCACGGCCGGCGACTGCGGCATCGCCGGGGACCTCGTGATCACCGAGGTGATCAAAACTATCGAGGTGGGCAAGCACGATGGCAGCATCCGTCCGGACGTCGGCGATTCGACGGTGCTTGCGCTCTCGCTGTGGGCCTTTACCCACGGCGTCATCCAGATTGCCATGAGCAAGGGCGAAGATATAGCACGCCTCGGCGTCGACAGCCCACAGCTGATCGACTACGCCTTCGGTCTGATCCGGCGCATGTGCACGACCGACGCCCTCCCGGGTTGACCTCGCGTTTTTTTCACTGAGTTTTGACACATGTATAAGATCTCGACAACTGCGCCCATCTTCAAACACACCGTGTGGGCGGCGCTCGGTCTCGCCTTCGTGATGGGATCAGCAGCGCCAGCCCTGCGTGCCGCCGAAGCGCCGGAGGCCGGTCGCTCGATCGCGGACGCGAGCGATAAGCTCGTATCCGACGCGCTCGCCACCAATCTCGAACTGGAAGCGTCGCAGGCGGGCGTGCAGCAACGCCTCGCGGCACTCGACCAGGCCCGCGCAAGGTACCTGCCGGCGCTCGATCTTTCTTCGCGCTACACGCGCGCCAGCGGCGGGCGGTCGATCGATTTTCCGGTCGGTGACTTGTTGAACCCCGTCTATGCCACGCTGAACCAGCTTACCGGCACCACCCAGTTCCCCGCGATAGCAAACCAGCAGATCGATTTCCAGCGCCGGCGTGAACAGCAGAGCGAACTCGCGCTGACCCAACCGCTGTTCGACGCGCGCATCGGCGCCGGGCGCGCGGCGGCGGCGGCCAGTTTCGACGCAGCCGAAGCCAGCCACAAAGCCCTGGCCGGGCGCATCGAGCGCGACATGCGCCAGGCCTACTACCGCTGGCTCGGCGCCCGCGCGCAAGTGGAGATCTACACCGAAACGCTGGTGCTCGCGACCGAGAACGCGCGCGTCAACACCAGCCTGTTCAACAACGGCAAGATCACGCGCGACCTGGTGTACCGCGCCGAGGCAGACCAGCTCGAAGTGCAGCAGTCGCTCCTCGAGGCGCGCAACGGCGAGCGCCTGGCGCGAAGCTACGTCAATCTGCTACGCAACGCACCGTTCGACCAGGAACTGCCGGTGGCATCACCCGCGGATGCGGACCTGGAGCGGGTGCGCGCGGCACTCGCGCCGCGTGCGCCTACACCTGAGCTGGCGCTCGGCGCACTGCAGGACAACGCGGTCGCGACACGCGCCGAACTGCGCGCTGCGCAGGCCAACGCCGAAGCTGCCGCGGCCGGAGAGCGGTTGGCGCGCGCCGCATTCGCGCCCCAGCTCGCGTTCGCGATGAGTTACGGCATCCAGGGTGAACAGTTCCGCTTCAATTCGGACGAGCGCTACGCGCTGGCCTCGGTGGTGCTCAGATTCAACCTTTTTTCGGGCGGTGCCGATCGCGCCGGCATCGCCGGCGCCCATGCTGCGCTCCACGCCGCCCGCACCGCGCGCGAGATTCAGGAACAGCAGGTGCGCTTCCAGGTGCAGGAATCGCTCCAGGATCTAGAGGTGGCACAGGCCTCGCTCGAGACGGCTGCGAAGCGTGCCGATGCCGCCGCCGCGGCCTTCAGGATCGCCGGGCGCAAGCGCGACCTCGGGCAGATCAACCAGGCGGAGTACATCGACGCGCGCCGGACGCTCACCGACGCGCAACTCAACCTCAACATCACGCGCTTCAGCGCTCTGGGCGAGCTGGCAGAACTCCAGTACGCGCTGGGCGCCGACCCGCATCGCATCGCCAAGGAGTCCTGATCATGAATACCCTGCGTGTCCTCTCCGCCGGACTGCTGGTCACCACCCTGGCTGCCGGCCTGGGCGGCTGCTCGGGCTCGAGCGCGGCACCTGCCACGGAGAGCGTCCGCCATACGGTGCGCGTCGCAGCGGTGCAGGTCGCCAGTGTCGGCGAGCAGCTGCGCGCAGTCGGGCTGCTGGGACCGAAAGATCAGGCGCGCCTATCATTCAAGGTCGGCGGTTACATCGCCGCCATTCCGGTCGAGGAAGGCCAGCGCCTGCGCGCCGGTCAGCTGCTCGCGGAATTGAAGAGCACCGAGATCGATGCGGGTCTCGAGCAGGCGCGACAGGGCGCCGCCAAGGCGCAGCGCGACATGGCGCGCGTCAAGTCGCTGTACGACGACGGCGTCGCAACGCTCGAGCAGGTTCAGGATGCGACCACGGCCTACGACGTGGCGCACGCCGCGGAGCGGAGCGCGGAGTTCAACGCACAGCACGCGCGCATCATCGCGCCCGGCGACGGCGTCGTGCTGCAGAAGCTGGCCGAAGCCAACGAGCTGGTGCAGCCCGGCCAGCCGGTCATCGCCTTCGGGGCCGCCGGCCGCGGCTGGGTCGTGCGTGTCGGCCTGGCCGACCGTGACGTCGTCCGCTTCCGGCGCGGTGATACCGCGCGCGTGCAGTTCGATGCCTGGCCGGGCGAGAGCTTCGCCGGCGCGATCGCCAACATCTCCTCGGCCGCTGACCCGCAGACGGGCACGTTCACGGTCGAGATCCCGGTGCAGGAAAGCCGGGTCACGTTCGTGCAGGGCCTGGTCGCGAAGGTCACGCTTGCGCCACACGATGCGCCGCGCGGCCTCGTCGTTCCGGTCCAGGCGCTGATCGAAGCCAACGGCGACGAGGCGGGCGTGTTCGTGCTCGACGCCGACCGCAAGCGCGTGCACCGCGTGA
>JAYUZI010000265.1:0-3972 GCA_043751915.1 Gammaproteobacteria bacterium
GCAGCCACTCGCCTGCATGGCCGGTCCGCAGACACCACGCACCTCGATACCCGGAGCGCGTGCGCGCAGCGCGCCGATCAGTGCCGCCCCGAGCTGGTCGCCCGAGGTTTCACCCGCCACCACCCCGATGCGCAGCATGCGTGCCATCAGCGCGCGCAGTACTAGCGGATCAGGCTGCGCGTGGCAGCACCGATGAATTCGAGGAGCAGACGCACTTGCGGATGTTCGGCCGCCACGGCCGTAAGCTCGGTGACCGCCTCGGCGAGCGGGAGGCCGCGCCGGTAGAGTGTGCGGTAAGCGTCGCGCAGCGTCCGGATCTGCTCGGCGCTGAAGCCGCGCCGCTTGAGCCCCTCGCTGTTGATCGAATGGGGCTTCGCCGGTTGTCCGACCGCCATCACGTACGGCGGCACATCGCGCGTCACAGCGCTGTTGTTGGCAATAAAGGCGTGTGCGCCGATCTTGCAGAACTGGTGCACGCCGGCGTACCCGCCCATGATCACCCAGTCGCCGACCTGCACGTGGCCCCCGAGCGTCGCGCCGTTGGCCATGACGATGCGGCTGCCGACCTGGCAATCGTGCGCCACATGCGTGTAGGCCATGAACAGGTTGTCATCGCCGACGCGCGTCACGCCTTCATCATGCGTGGTGCCGCGATTGACCGTGCAGAACTCGCGGAACACGTTGCGGTCACCGATTTCCAGCCGGGTCGGCTCACCCTGGTATTTCTTGTCCTGCGGCGCGTCACCGCTGGACGCAAACGGGAAGATGTGATTATCGGCGCCGATGGTCGTCGGGCCGTTGATCACCACGTGCGATGCAATGCGCGTGCGCGCGCCGATGCGCACGCCGGCGCCGATGACCGTGAATGGGCCGACCTCGACGTCGGCGGCGAGCTCGGCCTGCGGCGAGATCACCGCGCGCGCGTCGATCATGGCTGCGACCCGGCACCCCTTACCGGGCCGGTCACTACGCCGGGCGAGAGCATCAGTTCGGCCGAGGCCGCTTCCGTGTCGCCGACGGTCGCCACGGCAGAAAGTTTCCAGATGCCGCGCAGGTTCCGCTCGAGCGTGGCCTGAAGAATCAGTTGGTCGCCCGGTTCCACTGGCCGGCGGAACCGCGCCTTGTCGATGCCCACGAAGTAAAAGACCGAATTTTCGTCCGGGTAAACGTCGGCAGTGACGAAGGCGAGGATGCCAGCCGCCTGCGCCAGCGCCTCAATGATGATCACCCCGGGCATCACCGGGCGATGCGGGAAGTGACCCTGGAAGTAAGGTTCGTTCATGGTCACGTTCTTCAGGGCCCGGATGCGGTGTCCCGGTACGCACTCCATCACCCGGTCAACGAGCAGGAACGGATAGCGGTGCGGAAGCCGCTTCAGGATGGCGTTGATATCCAGTTGCATCGGTTCATTCATCGCTGTTGAATCCTAAGCTTGGGTCTTTGACTGGTCACGTTCCAGGCGCCTGACCCGCTCGGCCAGCGCATCGAGCCGCTTGAAGCGAGCCACCAGCCGGCGCCAGAGCGCGGCCGGAGCCGCCGGTATGCCGCCGGAATAGACGCCGGGGGTGCTGATCGAGTGGGACACCATCGACAGGCCGGTGACGATTACATCATCGCAGATGTCCAGGTGGCCGACGATACCCACGGCCCCGGCGATCATGCAGCGCGCGCCGATGCGGGTGCTGCCCGATATGCCCACGCAGGCGGCGATCACCGTGTGCTCGCCAATGTGCACGTTATGCGCGATCTGAATCTGGTTGTCGAGTTTGACGCCCGCGGCAATGACCGTGTCGTCGATGGCGCCGCGATCGATGGTGGTGTTGGCGCCGATCTCGACGTCGTCGCCGATGCGTACCCGCCCGAGCTGCGGCACTTTGCTCCAACCCACGCCGTCGCGCGCGAAGCCGAAGCCGTCGGACCCGATCACGGCCCCCGCCTGCACGCAGACGCGCGCACCCAGCTGCGTGCCAGACTCGAGCGTAACGCGCGGATGCAGCCGGCAATCGACGCCCACCTGCACGTCGGCGCCCAGCACGCAGCCCGGGCCGATGCGGACCCGATCGGCGATCAGGCTGCGCGGCCCGATGACGGCGCCGGCGCCGATGCTGGCGCTGGCAGCCACCCGCGCGCTCGGATCAACGTGTGCGCCCGGGTGCACGCCCGCGGCGACCGGCGGGTCCGGGTGCAGAAACGCGGCGATGCGCGCGTAAGTGGCGTGCGGATTGGAGTGCACCAGCGCCGCGCAGGGGCACTGCGATGCGGCTTGCGCATCGAGCACCACCGCCGCGGCGCGCGTCGCGGCGAGCTGCGTGCGGTAATGCGGATTGGCGAGAAACGCAAGCTCACCCGGACCTGCGCGCTCGAGCGTGGCGACGCGCGCTACCACGGCCGCCGGGTCACCGCGCAACTCGCAGCCAAAGCGCACTGCCAGTTCGCCCAGCGTCACACCCATCGCACCGCCCCAGGGCTCTGCGAGGCCGCCCGTCTACTTGCTGGCGGGAACGGCCGGCGTCGGCGCAGCAGGCTTGGCTGCCGGTGCGTTGGCCGCGGCGCGCGCCTGGAGGCCGGCGAGCACCGCCGCGGTGACGTCGAGCGAGTTGTTCGCGTACACCACGCCTTCGGTCAGCACCAGGTCGAACTTTTGCGTCAGCGCGTAGCTCTGCACCTCGGCGACGATGGCGCTCTGCAGACGCGAGAGCTCTTCGTTCTGCCGGGTGTTGGCGTCTTCCTGGAAGTCGTTGAGCTTCTGCGAGTAGTCGCGGTTGCCGTCGCGCAGTTCTTTTTCGGTCTTGGTGCGCTGCTCGGCGCTCATGGTCGCGCCGTCCTTTTCGTATTTTTCCTGCTTGGCCTTCAGCGTCGCCTGGAAAGCCGCCAGCTCCCGCTGTTTGGGCGCGAACTCGCTGCGCAGCGCGTCCTGCACGGCCTTGGCCTGCGGCGACTCCTGCAACAGACGCGCGGCGTTGACCACGCCGATCTTGATTTCGGCCTGCGCTGGCGCGCAGGCCGAAGCACCCGCCAGCAACCCTGCAACTGAGATTATCCAAGAACGCTTCACTGCTGTGCTCCCTGATGAATTAATAAGAACCGCCGATCGTGAACTGGAAATTCTCAGTGCGATCGGAATAGTGCGGATCGTTACCGGTAGCCGCAAATTTGTTCAACGGTATACCGTAACTGAAGCGGAAGACGCCGAGCGAAGGCGCCAGCCACTGCACCGAGATGCCGGTGGATCGCTTGAGCTGATCATACTTGAATTTGTAGTCCACCGGGGTCGTGAAGTCGCGGCCCAGGTATTTGACATTGTCGGTGGAAAAGACGTTGCCGTAGTCGAAAAACAGTGTCGCCCTGGCGCTGGTCTGCCACTTGGCCGGCAAGGGCAGGATCAGCTCGGCGCGGGCCACGGCCAGCATGTTGCCGCCGTAGGGATTGCCGTTGCTGTCGACCGGACCGAGCGAGCTCTCGGTATAGCCCCGCACCGTGTCGGGTCCGCCGCCGTAGAAGCGCTTGTAGGGAGGGAGCGCCGTGGTGCGGCCGATGCCCTTGCCGTAAGCCACGTTGAGTCCCAGCGACAGCGTGGTGCGCAGCACGAGCGGCAGGTAGACCGTGCTGTCGTAACTGGCCACGTAGTAGCGGGTCTTGCCGCTGGGCACGAAACTCAGGCCCAGCGTATGGCGCTGGCCGCGGTCGGCGAACAGGCCGCGGTTGCGCGAGTCGAACAGCCAGCCGACGTTGGTCTCGATGGTGCTGAAGCGGCTGCCGAACAACGAGGTGGAGCTGGTAATGGCGGTGCCGTCGGACAGCGTGTAGCTTGAGAGTATGACCCGGGTGTAGGGGCCGCCGTTGTTCTTGACCCAGTCGACCGCCTGCTGGGCACTGCTTCCCTGGTAGGTCAGCAGGTCGACGCGCTGCAGCGATAGACCGGCGCTGAGCCGCTGGAATTCGGTGATCGGATAGCCGTAGTTGAGGCCGATC
>JAYUZI010000266.1:0-4796 GCA_043751915.1 Gammaproteobacteria bacterium
GCTGCCGGTTCGCCGCGCAGTTCCAGGCCGAGGCCCACGTTGTCGCGCACCGTGCGCCAGGGAAGCAGGCCAAACTGTTGGAACACCATGGCAATGCGCTCGCGCCGCAAGCGGCGCAAATCGGCGCTCGTGCAGGTGGCCACGTCGGCCTGGGCCGCGCCATCGCGCACCAGCACGCGCCCACGTGTCACCTTGTTGAGTCCGTTCGCCGCTCGCAGCAGCGTCGACTTTCCCGAGCCCGACAGGCCCATCAATACGCAGATGTGACCGCTCGCGACGCGCAGCGTCGCATCCGCCACGCCCACCACGACCCCGAATTGTTCGGCGATCTGCGCGCGCGCGCCACCGTTATCGAGCGCCTCGGTGGCGAGGCGCAGCGCGTTGCGCCCCTTGCGTCCTTCCGCACGAGTGAAGAGGATGTCGACGTGCTGGAATTCCAGGGCGCTCGGGGTCATGTGCGCTCCTTGTCCGCCGGCCGGCTCATGCGATCGAGGATGATGGCCAGCAGCACGATCGCGAACCCGGCCTCGAACCCCATGCCGATCTGCACCGTATTGAGCGCCCGCACCACCGGCACGCCGAGGCCGCCCGCGCCCACCAGCGCAGCGATGACCACCATCGAGAGGCTCAGCATGATGCACTGGGTGACGCCCGCAACAATTGTTGGTGCTGCGCACGGCAGCTCGACTTTTAGCAGCAGCTGCATGGGCGTGGCACCGAAAGCCTCGCCCGCTTCACGGAGCGACTGGGGCACCGAGGAGATGCCCAGGTGTGTCAGGCGGATCGGGGCGGGCAGGGCAAAGATGATCGTCGAGATCAGGCCCGGCACCACGCCCAGGCCAAACAACACCAGCGTCGGAATCAGGTACACGAAGGTCGGCAACGTCTGCATCAAATCGAGCACCGGGCGCAGTGCCTGGAACAAGCGTGGGCGGTGCGCGGCGGCAATGCCGATCGGTACGCCGATGAGCGTGGAGAGTATCGCGGCGACCAGCACCAGCGAGAGCGTCTCGAGGGTCGCCAGCCAGTAACCCTGGTTCATGATGAACAGGAGCGCCGCGGCGACGAACAACGCCAGCTTGAATGAGCGGCGCAGGAACCATGCCAGACCCGCCAGTCCGGCGATCAGTGCGGCGGCAGGAATCGCCACCAGCAACGCGAGTACGCCGCTGACGCTGCCGCGGATGCCGCTGGCCACGGCGTTGAAGAAGCCGGTGCCGTGGGTCTTGATGTACTCGATGCCCACGGCGACGGTGTCGCCCAGTGGAATCTTGTGCAGCGTCACCCAGCGTTCGAAGGTGTGTCCGGCGGCCACGCCGGAGGTGCCCTGAAGCGCGAGCAGCGCTGGCCGGCCGTCAAAACTGCGCACGCCATCCAGCCACTTCGCGACCAGCGTGGCGTGGCTCTTGATCCACGCGTCGGCCGCCACGTCCGGCTGCTGGTGTAGGTTAAGGATCGCATTCATCATCTCGCTCTCGCCGCGCAGCGTGAACTGAAGATTTTTAAGGAGCCTGCCGACGTTTGGGCATTGCGCGACGTAGCCAGCGCGCGCAGTCGTGTAGATGGTTGCGGCGCCATAGTTCGGTCCGAACGTGGCATCGCCGCCCGTAAGGTAACGCATGTCGAAGCGCATGTTCATCGGATGGGGATCCCAGCCGAGGAACACGATCGTGCGCTGGGCGCTGACCGCGCGCTCGACTTCAGCGAGCATGCCCTGCTCGCTGGATTCCACCAGTTTAAAATCGCCGATATCAAAGGCGTTCTGGTGGATGATCTGCAGGATGTGCCTGTTGCCGTCGTTCCCGGGTTCGATGCCGTAGATGGTGTGATTGAGCTGCGCACCGAAACGGCCGATGTCCGCGAAGTCATGCAGGCCCGCCGCGTAGGCGTAGGCGGGCACCGCCAGCGTATACTTCGCGTTTACCAGGCTGGCGCGAATGACTTCAACCGAGCCGTCGACCACGTAAGGCCTGCGATCGCCGTCCTGGGCCGGCATCCAGTTGCCGAGGAACACGTCGATGTCCTTGTTCTTCATCGCGGCGAAAGTCACGGGCACGGACAGCACCGTGATCTTTGGCTGGTAACCGAGCTGTTGCAGGAGACTGGAAAACAGGGCGGTCGTGGAAGTCACGTCTGTCCAGCCGATGTCCGAGAGGCGCACCGCCTGGCAGCTGGGTGGCTCGGTGGCTGTGGCGCCGTCCGGCGTCTGGGCCGTGCCCGGCAGCGCCAGCGCATACAGCGCAACACCCGCGATCAGGCTAAGCAGGCCGCCCGGCGCCGGGCGGCGGCGAGGGATGCGACCGGGATCGATCAAATTGGGCTCCATGGGCGCTCCGCTCTTGACCGCCGCTTCTTGAGGTCGGCATGATGGGATTCTGACACAGATTGAACGCGAGTTGATCCTGTGCCGCGCCGAACCTCGCCAGGAAAACGGGCTTGAAAAAGAATCCAGTACGCACGCGGCAGCGCGCAGCGGCCAGGAAACTCCCGGGCGTCCGGGCGTCCGCGGCCCGCTTTAGCACACGGAATCCAGCCACGGGCGCGGTGCTGGCAACCCTGAGCGTCGACGGCCCGGCTGAGGTGGAGGCGGCGGTGCGCGCCGCGCGCGCGGCGCAGCCGGCGTGGGCGGCCCTGAGTGGCACCGAGCGCGGCCGCATCCTGCGGCGTGCCGCCGACCTGCTGCGCGCGCGCAACGACGAACTGGCCGAGCTCGAAACCCGCGATACCGGAAAGCCCATCCAGGAAACTCGCGTGGTCGACGTGGTCTCGGGCGCCGATTGCCTGGAATACTTTTCCGGCGTGGCGCCGACCATCGCCGGCGAGCACATCGACCTCGGTTCGGCCGCCTTTGGCTATACGCGCCGGGAACCGCTCGGTGTCGTCGCCGGAATCGGTGCCTGGAATTACCCGCTGCAGATCGCCTGCTGGAAGTCTGCGCCGGCGCTCGCCTGCGGCAACGCGATGCTGTTCAAGCCTGCCGACCTCACGCCGCTCACCGCGCGCAAGCTCGAGGAGATCTACGCCGCGGCAGGGCTCCCGCCGGGCCTGTTCCAGGTGCTGCAGGGTCCGGCTGAGACCGGGCGACTCCTGAGTCGCCACCCGCAGGTGCGCAAGGTTTCGCTCACGGGCTCGGTGCCGACCGGGCAGGCGGTGATGAGCGATGCCGCCTCCACGCTCAAGATGGTCACGTTGGAGCTCGGCGGGAAGTCGCCGATCCTGGTGTTCAGCGACGCCGATCTCGACAACGCCGTGTCCGGCGCGTTGCTCGGCAATTTCTACTCGGCGGGCGAAGTGTGTTCCAACGGGACCCGCGTGTTCGTGCAGCGCTCGGTGATGAAGGCCTTCCTGGCGCGGCTCCTGCCGCGCGTGCGTGCGCTTAAGATCGGCGATCCGCTCGACCCGGCGACCCAGGTCGGCGCGCTGATCTCCGAGGCGCACATGCAAAAGGTGCTCGGTTACATCGAGCAGGGACGCAAGGCAGGCGCGCACGTACTCACCGGCGGCCATCGTGTGACCGACGGCGCGCTCGCGAAAGGCTGGTTCGTGGCGCCGACCGTGTTTGATCGGTGCGACGACCGGATGGGCATCGTGCGCGAGGAGATCTTCGGCCCCGTCATGGCGGTGCTGGAGTTCGATGATGAGGCCGAGGCCGTGCAGCGGGCGAATGACACGGAATTCGGCCTGTCGGCTGCCGTGTTCACCCGCGATCTGACCCGCGCGCATCGCGTGATCGCGCAGCTCCAGGCCGGCACCTGCTGGATCAACCATTACAACATCACGCCCATCGAGCTGCCTTTTGGCGGCGTGAAATACTCTGGCCTCGGACGTGAGAATGGCCGCGCGGCCATCGAGCATTACACGCAACTCAAGAGCGTCTATGTCGCCATGCGCGATATCGATGCACCCTATTAGCACCCAGGCGAACCGCAGTGAGTACACCGTGGAAGAATTTGACTACCTGATCATTGGCGCTGGTTCGGCCGGCTGCGTGCTGGCTGATCGGCTGACTGAAGACGGGCGACATACTGCCCTGGTGCTCGAGTATGGGGGCTCCGATCGCTCGATTTATATCCAGATGCCCACGGCGCTGTCCATTCCTATGAACATGCCGCGCTACAACTGGGGCTACCAGAGCGAACCCGAGCCGCACCTGGGCGGACGGCGCATGGCGACCCCGCGCGGCAAGGTGCTGGGCGGCTCCTCATCCATCAACGGTATGGTGTACGTGCGCGGCAACCCGATGGATTTCGAACGTTGGCGCGGCGAGGGCGCGGTGGGCTGGAGCTACGGTGAAGTGTTGCCTTACTTCAAACGTGCCGAACATCGTGCCGAAGGCGGCAGCGAGTACCGCGGCGATTCCGGCAAGCTGCAGACTACCTACGGAACGCTGCGAAACCCCTTGCATGCGGTCTGGCTGCAGGCCGCAAAGCAGGCCGGCTACCCGCAATCAAGCGATCTGAATGGCGGACAACAAGAGGGATTCGGGCGCTTCGACATGACAGTGGGCGAGGGCCGCCGCTCCAGCACTGCCAATGCCTACCTGCGACCGGCCATGCGTCGCCCCAACCTGACGGTGCGCGCAAACGCGCTGGTCACGCGGATCGAATTCGAAGGACGGCAGGCCAGCGGTGTCCGCTATCGCGTAGGCGAGCATGAGCATGGCGTGCGTGCGCGGCGTGAAGTGATTCTTTCCGCTGGAAGTATCGGTTCACCGCAGCTGCTCAAACTCTCAGGCGTGGGGCCGCCGGAGGAATTGCGGGAGCAGGGCATCGGCGTGGTGCAGCCGCTCTTGGGGG
>JAYUZI010000267.1:0-2561 GCA_043751915.1 Gammaproteobacteria bacterium
CCATCGTGGACGGCATTTCAGGCTGATCGTGGACGACAGGGGGTGCGCGCAAGTAATTCGCTGACCCCGGCATAGGCTCGCCGCTTTTCGGATGGAGCCAATGTCTACGAACAGACGCACGATGCGCTGTGTCCAAGATTCATTACCCCGGCACTTCCATGCCGGGCTGAGCTATAACGAGACGGGCTGCACGCTCAAGATTTCCAAGAGCGTCGTCGGCAAGCACGTGTCGATGGCGCGCGCCGCTGGTGCGACAGAACCGCTTGGGGTGTGTGCCGAACGCGCGTATCCCCTATGTTGACGAGTGTACGGCGCGCATGCGGGGGTATCTACTGCGCTCAGTCAGCCGAGGGACAAGACATGAATACCTTGCGGATACGCGGATTCACGGGTCGCAACATAACCAGTCTGATGGCTGTCGTAGCGCTCTTGGCAGCCTGCGGCGGCGGAACGGCCGGTGGCGATAGCGCAGGCGTGAGCGGCGGCGCGACCACCGGAATCCTCAGCGCCGGCACAGCCACCAGCAGCGTACTCAGCGCCCTTGACGGGACCGCAGCCAAGACTGTGGCCAGCACGATTGCCGGTAGCGGCGGCAGTCAAGCTGTTCGCTCAGCCTCGGCAGTGCCGACCACCTCAATGGCAACCACCTTTGGACCGCGGCAGTACACGCGCACGACGGGTGCGCCTAACGCCTACACCGAGACCTTCGCTCGGTGCGGCGGCGGGTGCCAGCTCGTTGTAATGAACGGCAATGCCAGCGGGGGAAATCGGATCAGCTCCGCGACTGTGTTCGTCAACGGCCGACAGATCCTTGGGCCCAGCGATTTCAGCAAGACCGTCGCGCGCATCGTCGTACCGGTCGTGCTGGAGGACAGTAGCGAGATCCGGGTCGTACTGAACTCCGCCCCGGGCTCGTACCTGACGATTTCAGTAGAGTGCGCATCGTTTGCGAGTTTGGCGATCGAAGCAGGTCCCGGGATTGGCACTTCGACCTGGGACAACGGCACTGTCTCGCTCGCCATTCCGCTGGTGAACGAAGGCGCCGTCGGGGCTGCAGACGTCAGCATCACGACGATTTCGGCGGGTGCAGGCATCTACCAGGGGCCCACACCCTTCGCCTACTCGGCCGGCAGCATCGCGCCCGAGCAGATGCGCTTGCTCGACGCCTATTTTTCTAATCTGAGCGGCGCCACGACGTTCCCGCTCGCCGTGCGCGGCACCTACAAGTTTGGCGGCGCAACCTGCCCCTTCCAGGCGCAGGCCCCCGTCACATTGCAGCCAGCCCCCGGGCCAGTCGCTGGCACAGCGGCGCAAGCGATTGTGCAGTCGCCGCGGACGGCTTTCTTCCCAACCCCACCTGCGCCGCCCACCTTTGGGCCGAACGCCGAGTCGCCGATGTTGATCCCAGTGGGCCCAGTGCGCCAGTTGTTCCCGCCTACACCCACCGGTACGTCGCTGGGCAGCAGCGCCGGTGGCGCCGCAGTGCGCATCCCACGCAACACGACGATGCGCAGCGCCGGCGTACCACCAGACCCGAATACCGCGGCGACTTCCGGCGGCGTCGTGCTGGCCACCTACAACACCGGCATCAGCTACTCCACCGACGGCGGCCAGACCTTCACCGACGTGAACTTGTTCAATCCGCAGCCAGGCAACCCTGCGCGCACCTCGTTCTTCCCGGCCAGCGATGGCGGCCTGTGTTGTGACCAGATCGTCGTCTACTTGCCGCAGCAGAACCTGTTCGCGTGGCTGCTGCAGTACCAGCCGGTGGTGAACATCGCTGTCACGCCCAATGTGATCACTACACCCGACCGGCTGCGCGTCGCCTGGGCTACTCCGGCCGCCCTTGCAGCAGACTTCTGGAACGCGTGGACCTATGCCGACCTCACCGGGACCAATGTCGCAGGTGTGTCCGGTGGCCTGGGAATTGCAAGCAACGAGTGGCTGGACTACCCGGACCTGGCATGGTCCGACACGTTCCTGTACGTTGGCGTCGACCAGGGCTTTCCAACCCCCGGGCAGGTCTACACAGGCCGGCGCATCGTGGCGCGGCTGTCGCTCGCGGACATGGCTAACCCGTCGTCGGCGGTGCTGAACTATGCTTACGCGCGCCTGACGGGATCCAGCGGGCTAAACAAGACCCACTTCGTGCAGGGTGCGCCGGGGCAGATGGTGGTCGGTTCTCTGGACAACTCCAGCACGCTGCGCGTGTTCACCTGGCGCGACAGCGAAAACACAGTCAACCCCAGCATCGTACCCATCAGCCAGATTCAGCAAGGCGCGAGCTACACCTCAGTGGCGCCCGACGGCAGCGATTGGGTGTCCGTTTCGTTCCCGGGCAACATCACTGGCGCCGCTTACCGATCCGTGGTTCCCGGCCTGGGCGTGCCGTCACGGGCCGAATACCTCTTCGCCTTCGATGCGGGCGCAAATGCCGGGGGCGGGCGACCGCGTTCCTACGTGCGCTTGGAGACTGTGACGCCATCCGGCAGTGGCTTTCAGGCCATCAGCGAATACGACATCTGGAACTCTGACTATGCCTTTGCCATGGCGGGCCTGGC
>JAYUZI010000268.1:0-16142 GCA_043751915.1 Gammaproteobacteria bacterium
GAAGGTGCCGGTCTTGCCTACCACGCGGCCGGACTCATCCGGCGCGTTGAGCCGGTCGTGCAGCGTGCCTTCATCGACACCTGCCACCGGCAGGATATCGACCAGCCGGTGGCCGCTGCGCGCGAGCTCCTGCTCCAGCGCCCGCAGCAGCTTTACGGCCGCGCGCGGACTGAGGCGATTGCGCGGGTCGGTGCCGGCGCCGTCGCCCAGCGTGATCTCGGCGCGCATTGGCGCGGGCACAAGACTACGCGCCAAGGCTTCGACGGCGCCTGCGCCGCCCGCCGCGTCAGCCAATGGCTTGAACACGTTGTTTGAGTAATCGTTCAGGTGCTTGGCGAGTTCCACCAGGGTCTGCGAGCGGTGGACCAGCAGGGGCTGGACAGCGCTCGCATCATGCGCAACTGTGGGCGGGCCTGCGGCGCCGTCAAATTGCAGCGCTGGCGGCGGCGCGCCGGATGGCGAAAGCGATCGCACGGCCTCCCAGGCTGCTGGCGGCGTGTTTCCGGATAACACCTGCTGCAGGCGCGCGGCCTCGTTGTCGCTCTGCCAGTCGAAAGTGAGCGGTCCGCTGGCGCGCAGCGCGCCCGTGACATGTCGCAGACCCAGGTCGTTGAGTTGTTGCGCGACCAGCAGCGCGTTCTCGTCCACCAGATAAGGATCGTTGTCCCCGGCAACCAGCAGATCGCCCTCGAGCGTGCTGCCCTGGATGCGGCCGCGCGCCGCAAATGTGGTGCTGAAGCGGAAATCCGGGCCGAGCTTGCGCAGCAGCGCCAGCGTGGTAGGCACCTTGGATACCGAGGCGGGATGCACCGCCCGGTCCGCGGCCTGTGCGAGCAGGATCGTGCCGTCCGCGGCCTCGACGTACACACCCTGGCCGGCGCCGAGCGTCGAGCGGGCGAGGGCCGCCAGCGAGCTTGGTTCGCGCGCGCCCGCCGCGCCGGCGGTCAGCAGGACCGCAGCCAGGAGCCGCGGGTACAATGGGCCATTGAACATTGGGGGAGTATCGCATGCGAACTGCCATCGCGGCCTGGGCCGCAATCACATTCAGTGTGTCCGGAGTGACGGCCGTTGCCGCAACAGCCGCCCAGCCGCCGCTGGCACTCCCCGCCGACAACCCGTTCGCGGCGCCGAGCAAGCTGCCCTATGACATGCCGGCCTTCGATCGTATCAAGGACAGCGATTTTCTGCCGGCTTTCGAGGCCGGGATGGCCGAGCAGCTGCGTGAGGTGCGCTCGATCACGGCCAACCCGGCGGCACCGAACTTCGAGAATACTTCGCTGGCGCTGGAGCGCTCGGGCCAGCTGCTGATCCGCGTGCGCGAAACCTTCGGGAACCTGAACGCCTCGAACAGCGACGACGCCCTGGACAAGCTCGACGGTGAAATCCAGCCGCGTCTCGCCGCCCACAAGGATGCCATCAACCTGGATCCGGCGCTGTTCGCGCGCATTGATGCCCTGTACCGCGATCGCAAACACCTGCTGCTGGATTCCGAGTCCTACCAGTTGCTGATGCGCCAGCACCACATCATGGTGAGCGCGGGGGCGCAGCTGCCCGAGGCCGCCAAGGAACGACTGCGCCAGAGCAATACGGAAATCGCCGGGCTGATGGCGCGCTTCCGGCTGAGTCTGCTGAAAGCGAACAACGATGGTGCGGTGGTCGTTGACAGTGCGGTGGAGCTCGACGGGCTGACCCCGGCGGAAATCGCCGCCGCGGCAGATGCCGCGACCGCCCGCGGCCTGCAGGGCAAGTGGTTGCTGGTGCTGGTCAACACCACGACGCAGCCCTTCCTGGCCGAACTGACCAATCGCCCATTGCGCGAACGACTGTACCGTGCCGCGGTGAACCGCGGCAATGGCGGCGCCAACGACACGACCGCCACGATTGCACGTCTGCTGCGAGTGCGTGCGGAGCGGGCGCAGATTCTCGGCTTCAAGAACCACGCCGCCGCGGCGCTCGATGAGGAAACCGCGGGCACGCCCGCGGCGGCAGATGCGATGCTGCGCCAGCTGACTCCGGCCTTCCGCGCCGGTGCCGAGCGCGAGGCCGTCGTGCTGCAGAAATTCATTGACCTCCAGGCTGCCGCCGCCGGCCGCAAACCCGACCAGTTGCAGCCCTGGGACTGGGATTTCTACGCCGCGCAGGTGCGCAAGGCCTCGTATGACTATGATGAAGCCGAGGCCAGGCCGTACTTTGAACTCAATCGCGTCCTGCAGGACGGCGTGTTCTACGCCGCGCACGAACTCTACGGTCTTACATTCCGCGAACGCAGCGACCTGCCGGTTTATCACCCGGATGTGCGCGTGTTCGAGGTATTCGATGCGGACAACAAGCCGCTCGCGCTGTTTGTTGCCGATTACTTCGCGCGCAGCAACAAGCAGGGCGGTGCCTGGATGGACAACTATGTCGACCAGTCGCGCTTGTTCAGGCAGTTGCCAGTTATCGCCAACAACGTGAACGTACCCAAGCCCCCGGCCGGTGAGCCGGCGTTGTTGAGCTTCGACGAGGTCAACAGCCTGTTCCACGAGATGGGTCACGCGCTGCATGGCATGCTTTCGGACGTGCAATACCGGAGCCTTTCCGGCACGCTCACGCCCAACGACTTCGTTGAATACCCCTCTCAGTTCAACGAAATGTGGTTGCGCGAGCCGGCCGTACTGGCGCACTACGCCCGTCATTACCGGACCGGCGCACCGATTCCCGAAGCGCTCCTCAAGAAGATCATTGCTGCGCAGAATTTCAACAAGGGCTATGCCTTTACCGAAAGGCTCGGCGCCTCGGTGATCGATATGGCGCTGCATGAGGTCACGGCGGCCCAGGCGCCCGGCGCAGGTGATATCGGCGCTTTTGAACAGGCGGCACTGCGCAAGGCAGGTCTGGCGCTGGCGACCGTGCCGCCGCGCTATCACGCCAGCTATTTCCGCCATATCTTCGGCGACGATTATTCAGCAGGCTACTACGCCTACATTTGGGCTGAAGTGCTGGCGCGTGATACCGGCGAGTGGATGCACCGGCACGGCGGGCTGACGCGCGCCAACGGCGAAGTGCTGCGCGAGCAGATCCTCTCGCGCGGCCGCACGCAGGAACCGAGTGTGCTGTTCCGGAACTTCTACGGACGCGAACCCGAGGTCGGGCCGCTGCTCGCCTACTACGGCCTGGGGCCGGCGCAGAAACCGGAGAAGAAACTCAGGACCGCGGACTAGCGGCGCCGCTCACGCCGTTCGCCGGGCCGGCGCCGCTCGCTGCCGCGCGGCTTGACCACCGTCGTTGCGCCCTCATCATCCGTGCGACGCGTATCGCCGCGCCGGTCGGGGTGGTGCTGGTACTTGCAGCCGCACTGATCCTGGTTGTTACACGCGGCGAGCGGAAGCCGCGGCGCCTTGCCTGTCAGGAAGCGCTGACCGCGCAGGCGTTGCGCTGCTGCAAATGCGGCGGGCCCGGCTACGACGCTCACGGCACGCCAGGGGCTCTTCGGCACGTTAGCCACTTTAGCCGGCCCTCAGCAACCCGCTTGCGCCGCGCTCACAAGGGCGGCCCGCGCAGTGCGCGCAGCTCATCGAACTCGGCGCGCAGCGCGCGGATTTCGGCTTCCAGGCGCTCGAACCGCACGTCGGCCGCCGTGTCCGCTAGCGCAGCCAACACAGGTGGCGCCGCGATCTCCGTCGTCAGCTCGGCGGACAGCTCGCCTGTCAGCAGCTGCGCATAACGCGCCTCGCGCCGTCCCGGCTGCCGCGGCAAGCGCTGCACGACCGCGCCTTCGGAGCGGCTGGCCAGCGCCTCAAGCGCCTGTTCGACCTGTCCGCTGTCGGCGATGCTCGCCATGCGCGCGGCACGGCTGCGTAGTTCTCCGGGCGTCTGCGCTCCGCGCAGCAGCAGTTCGCAGACGATGGCCAGTTCCTGCGGCGTGAACCTGAGCCCTGAAAACTCCGTGTTGCAGTAGCAATGCTGGTACTTCGGGACGCGGCTGCCGAAGCCGCTCCGTTCCATGACCACGTGCTTGCGCACCAGTACGTCGACGAGCTGCTGCACTTCGGTCTCGGCCAGCGCCATCACCGGGTCGCGGTTGCTCTTCTGGTTGCAGGCGTTGGTGAGCGCGTTGAGCGACAGCGGGTACTGGTCGGGCGTGGTGATCTGCTTTTCGATCAGGCAACCGATGACCCGCGCTTCAGCAGGAGTCAGGATGATCTTGATGCTCATTACCAGCTGTCCACGTTGGGCATCAATGCCCAGGGTTCCTGCGGCGGCTGGGCGCCGCCGCGCTGCAGGAGCTCAAACGATATACCGTCCGGCGAGCGTACGAAGGCCATGTGCCCGTCGCGCGGCGGCCGGTTGATGATTACGCCGTACTCCTGGAGTCGCCGACAGGTCGCGTAGATGTCGTCCACCTCGTAGGCGAGGTGGCCGAAGTTCCGGCCGCCGGAGTAGACCTCCGGATCCCAGTTGTAGGTCAGCTCGACCTGTGCCGACTCGTCGCCCGGCGCGCTGAGGAACACCAATGTAAAGCGGCCTTTGTCGTAGTCGGTCCGTTTCAGTTCCACGAGGCCCAGCGCATCGCAGTAAAAGCGGCGCGCGGCCTCGAGGTCGGCCACGCGCACCATGGTGTGCAGGTACTTCACGCGCCTATTGCGGGCTGGTCGGCGTGGCGGGGGTTGCCGGCGCGGCAGGGGTTGCCGGCGCGGCAGGCGTCGCGGGCGTTGCAGGTGCTGCGGCAGCGGGCGGTGGCGCCTTCACGATATTCAGCAACTCGACCTTAAAGGTCAGGGTTGAACCACCCGGGATCGACGGCGGCGCACCGCGGTCGCCGTAGGCGAGTTCCGGCGGGCAGACCACCGTGGCCTTGCCGCCGACGCTCATATGCTGGAGCGCTTCGGTCCAGCAGGGTACGACGCCGTTGAGCTTGAACGTGGCCGGCTGGCCGCGCTTGATGGAGCTGTCGAACACGGTGCCGTCGGTCAGCGTGCCTTCATAGTTCACCTTGACCTCGTCCTCGGCCGAGGGGCTAGAGCCCGTACCGGCTTTCGTCGTAGTCATGACGATGCCACTGGTCGTGGTCGTGGCGCCCTTGGCGGCGGCGGCCTTGTCGCGATAGGCCTTGCCGGCGGCCTTGGTTTTGGCCATGTCGGCGGTCGCGCGGCTCGTAAGGAGCGTCTGTATCTTGGGGCGATACGCGTCGATGTCGACCCCGGTCTTCTTGCCGCGCATGCCAGCGGCGAAACCCGCCTGGACCAGCTTCATCTCCGGTTCGGTCAGGGCGAAGGGCTTGACGCTGCCGCTGAGGATTTCACCGATCGCAAACATGAGCTTGTCGTCGTCGGTTTGCGGCGCGCCCGCGGCGGAGGCAGGTGCGGCCGCCGCGTAGGCTCCGACCGGCAGGGCACAAAGCAGCAGCAGGGCAAGGATCCGGGTCATGAACGCTCTCCTGGTTGAATCAGGCGGGTATTCTATCGCGCATGAGCGCCGCAGTTTCGATCAACGCTCAGTTGAGCGCATCCGGCACGCCGGCCAGCCGGCCGCTGCGGTTCGCGCTCGCCGCGGACCTGGCCGGGGGCCTGGAAGCGGCCATCGCCGCGGCTGACGGCGCGGCCGGCGCGCACTTTATCCATGAACTGTGGATGCGCGGCGAGCTCGCGGTGAATATCGAAACCGCGCTCGCACGGCTGTGGCGGAGCGCTGCGGCATCGATACCCGACTGGCTGCCGATGCGCCATATCGAATGGCTCCCGCTCGCCTACGAGGTGGCCGGGCGCTTTGGCGCGCGGCGGCGGGGCCGATCCAACGTCTACATGGTGTTGCTCGACTACCGCGACAGCAGGGCGGATTCCTACGGGGTCTACGTGGGTGAAACGCGTTACCCGATCGCCGAGCGGTTCGACCAGCACAAGGCGGGTATCCGCGCCGCCGGCAGCGTGCTGCGCCGCGGACTGGAACTTCTGGCCGGTCCGACCACGCACCTGCAGGGCATTTCCCGTGCCGACGCGCTCGACATCGAGGAGCGCCTGGCGCTGGCGCTAGGCGCCGAGGGGCTCATGGTGCAAGGCGGTCACTAGAGCCTGTCCGCAGGCGTCGGCGGGTGCGACGGTTGACATAATTCGGGGCAGATTGCCTGCAGTGGTACCGATGTCCGGATTTCTACCGTGAGCGCGTAAAGGTTTTGCGCTGCGCCGACGATATATACCACGGGTACTCTTACCCGGGCGGGAGCGTGGTGATGCGATATCAGGAGTCGGCGGCCGAGAGCGCGGAACTGCTGCGGCTGATCCTGCCCAGCATTGCCAAGCACGGCGGGGCCTATGTGCCCACCACCTATGCCCTGTGGTACGAGTACCTGGCCGGCGTCAATCCGAAACTCGCCGCGGCCATCGACCAGCGGCTGCAGAACCCAGCACAACTGACCCAGGATGAAATCGAAGGGTACTACGCCAAGTACATCGACACGCGCGAAACCGGCAAGCTCGAGGCCTATCAAGCGGGACTGAGCGAGCTGATGCGCCGCATGGCCGAGATCGCCGCGAGTTCCGGCGCGGGCGCGGCCGAGTACGCACAGACGCTCGCCCAGTGCGAGCAGGAGCTTGGCGGCATCAGTGATTCAGCCGGCGTGAATCGCATCATCCAGTCGCTGGTGAGTTCCACCAATGCCGTGCGGCAGTCAACGGAAACGCTGAACAGGGAAGTCATGGCGTCGCGCGATGAAATGCAGCAGCTGCGCGGGCAGATGGGTGCGTTGCAGAATCTCGCGCAGACCGATCCGCTTACGCGCCTGCGCAATCGCCGCGGCTTTGAGCAGGCGATCGTTGAATACGCGCAGGGCAGTGCCGTGGACCTCGGCGGCTGCACCGTGATGATGGCCGACATTGATCACTTCAAGCGCGTCAACGACAGCTACGGACATCTGGTTGGCGACCAGGTGATCAAGGCCCTCGCGCAGGTGCTGCAGAACAACGTCAAGGGCCGCGATATCGCCGCGCGCTGGGGCGGCGAGGAATTCATCGTGTTCCTCCCGGAAACCCACGCCGAGGGCGCGGTGCGGCTCGCCGAGCAGTTGCGAGTGGCCTTCAGCAAGACCCGCATCAAGCGCGGTGGCAAGCAGGAAGTGAGCGATCCGGTCACGATCTCGATCGGCGTTGCCGAGATCGCCGCGGGTGAAGTCATGGAACGGGCCGTCGATCGGGCCGACGGCGCGCTCTACCAGGCCAAGAATAGCGGTCGCAATTGCGTGCGCGTCGCGCCTCCCGCCGGCGCAGCTGCGACCCAAGGGCCAGGGCCGGCAGCAGAGCCGGCCGCGACCGGTTAGAGCCGGGTATCATGGCGGTGGCGCGTGAACGGGGCACGCAGCACATTGGGGGCCATGACTTGTTTCAGCAAAACCTTGCGAGCGCAGACCACTACGCTGATCTGCACCGCGCACTTGCAGGAATCCTCACGGGTGAGAGCGACCTGATCGCCAACACGGCGAATTTCGCGGCACTCGTATACACCACCTTGCCGGACCTGAACTGGGCCGGATGCTATTTCCTGCGCGGCAACGATCTGGTGCTCGGGCCCTTCCAGGGTCGCCCGGCCTGCGTGCGCATCGCGATGGGACACGGTGTGTGCGGCACGGCGGCGGCGCGGCGCGCCAGCGTACTCGTGCCCGACGTGCATGCCTTCGCCGGCCATATTGCCTGCGATCCGGCCTCGCGCTCGGAACTGGTCGTGCCGCTCATCAAGGGCGACACGCTCATTGGTGTGTTCGACATGGACAGCCCGCTGCCGGGCCGTTTCGCTGCCGCAGACCAGACCGGCATTGAAAGCGCGGTGACGCTGCTGATGAGCGCCTGCCGTAGCTAGCCAGGCTCAGAAGCTCTTCTTCAACCCCACGTAGACGCCGTGCGGCATGACACTGAGCACCAGCGGTGTGCGCGTGCGCCGCGCCATGAAATACCCGGCGGTGGTGCCGAGCGCGTAGCCGGCCAGCACGTCGGATTGCCAGTGGCCATGCACCTTGACGCGGGCGATGGCGTCGTACAGCGGCAGCAGTTCCAGCGCATAGACGGCAGGATGGTCGTGGCGATATTCGAGCAGCACCGGTGTAACGATCGCGCTGACGATGGTGACCTCGCCGCTCGGGAAGCTGGCATGGCCGCCGCCCTGGAACCATTGGTCCGGATCGCTGCTCTCACTGGGGCGCTTGCGCGAAAAGGCGAGCTTCATGCCCTCGGCCGCCACGCCGCCGACCATCGTCGCATCGATCGATTTCCACAGCGTGCGTCCCCAGCGGGTATCGCCGCCTTCCCAGAGCGCCGCTGCGGTTTCGCCCACCAGCAGCGCGTCGACCAGCAAGAGCTGGTTCCGGCGTGCCCAGATGCCGTGATCATCTTTCGTCACCAGGTGGTCGAGGCCCAGCAGGCCGCCGCCGGCCTGCGCCGATGGCGCGCCCAGCCAGGTAACGGACAGGGCGACCAACAGGGCGCGGCAGCAACACTTCATGGTGGATCCTTGCGAGCGGTGGCGACTGAGGCCGATGCTACTATTGGCGCGCACTTCAAGCCTATGGCATTGCGCAGGGGAAAGCATGAGCGATCTTAAGAACCAGCCGTTCACGGCGCGCGTACGCCATGCGTGCGCGGGGCTGCGTCACGCCGTGGGCGCGGAGCGGAACCTGCGCTTGCAGCTGCTGGCCCTGGCAGCGGCACTCGCGCTGCTGGTGTGCTTGCGGCCGGCGCCCGTATGGTGGGCGCTGGTGCTGCTGGTCGGGAGCGGTGTGATCGCCGCCGAACTGTTCAACACGGCCATCGAGCGGCTCGCCGACCACCTGCATCCGCAATTGCATGCCCAGATCCGCATCGTCAAGGATTGCGCGGCGGCGGCGGTCCTGGTGCTGGCAGCCGGCGCGCTGTGCGTGGCTGGCGCGCTGGCATTGAGCCTGTGGCTGGCGCGCTGAACGCTCGCGCATGACAGAAAAGCCCACAAATCGCGCCGGCGTGACCTTGGCGCTCGCCGCGATCTACCTCATCTGGGGCACGACCTACCTGGCGGTCGTGATCGTGCTGCGCTCGATCCCGCCGTTCGCAGCTTCGGCGATGCGCTACATTTCCGGCGGTGGCCTGCTGTTGATCTGGCTCCTGTTGTTCAGACGGCAGGCGTTTCGCGGGCTGCCGCTGCGGCGCCTGGTTGTGGCGGGCGTGCTGCTGGTTGCCGGTGGCAACGGCTTTTCCGTGTGGGCGCAACAGGGCGTGCCCTCAGGCATCGCCGCGTTGCTGATTTCCTCGGTGCCGGTATTCGTGCTGGTGCTCAACTGGCTGTTCTTTGCGCGCCGTGCGCCCGATACGCGCTCGCTGATCGGCGTCCTCGTAGGCCTCGGCGGCGTGGCCGTGATCGTGGCGCACATGCATACCTCGGCGGGCGCGGTACGGGCACCCTACGTGGTTGCGCTGCTCGGCGCCGTTGTGTGCTGGAGCAGCGGTACGCTGGTGTCGCGCGGGGTCGTGACCGCGGCGCAGGTCGGCGCGGGCACCTGCGTGCAGATGCTGGTGGGCGCGGTGCTGCTGTCGCTGATGGCGCTGGTACACGGCGATTGGCACCGCCTGCACCCGGCACACGTGCAGCTGGACTCATGGATCGCGCTGGCCTATCTGAGTGTGTTCGGCACCATCGTCGCGCTGAGCTGTTTCCTGTGGCTCCTGACGCAGGTGTCGGCGCAGAAGGCGACCACCTACGCGCTGGTCAATCCGCTGGTCGCGCTGTTTCTCGGCGCACTGTTCCTGGGCGAGAAAATCACCGCGAACGTGATGCTGGCCGTGGTGCTGATCCTCGTCGGTGTGGCGCTGGTGCTGTTCCAGGGAAAACCGCGGGCATAATCAGCTGGGGTCTTTTCATAACACCATAGCCGGCGGTTATTTTCCGTTGCGAACACGATTAACGTGAGCATCTTCAAGGAATCCGGTGCCTGCGACCCGGCATGCTGGACCCCTATGGAAACCAAAGACACCTTCATGCGCTTCGTGGTCATCGGCTCGATCGTCGTGGTTGGCGCCCTGGCGCTGATCGTCAGGATGCACGCCTAGCAACGGCGCAGGCCGACATAGAACTTTCCCTGCCCGGGCATGCTCTTATACTAGGGCAGTGCTCGAGTACGCGCCGCGGGTGCGGCAGCCGGGAGAGAATCATGTCGATACGCAACAGTATTCCGGGTTTGGCCGCAGCAGCGGCAATCACCCTGTTGGCCGGTTGTGCGTTGCAGGCGCAAACCGACTCCGACCCGAGGGTTTCCCTTGCCAGTTGCCACAGTTTTGGCTTCGCCGAAGCATCGGATACCGGGCCCGGAGCCGCCTCTGCGTTCGGCAATCCTCTGAACGAAAAGCGTCTGCGCGAGGCCATCGCGGGCAGTCTCTCGTCGCGCGGCCTGACGGTAGCCGCTGACGTTGCCGGCGCTGATTGCCTGGTAGGCTACGCGATAGGCTCGCGCCTGGCCCCGGACCCCACCGCACCTCGGTTCAGCTGGGGTTTGGGCATGGGCTGGGGTGGTTGGGGCCATCACGGGCTCGGCGGCTCGGTCGCCTGGCAGGCGCCGTACGACTATCGGGAGGGCCGGGTAACCGTCAATCTGTACGACGCCCGTTCTCGCCAGGCCCTGTGGCACGCCTATGTCGACGCCGACGTCACCGGGCTCCGGGGCACGGATGCCGAGCAGCGCATCAAGGCCGTGGTCGCGGCGATCTTCGAGAAATTTCCAGCGCCGGTCGCTGCGGCGGCACCGGCCGTGAAGTCCTGAAGCCCGGGCGGACTAACGACGATTTAACGTTCACGAGCCACATTACGCGCATTTCACGTTAGCGGGCGCCGAAGGTGGCGATACTCCGGTGCCCCCGTATCGAGGGGCTGCAATATAACCAGGAGTCTAGTATGAAGTCCCAGATCGTAATCGTTGCGGCCGCCTTGGCTGCCCTGTCCGCTGCCCCGATGTTCGCCGCCGACGCCGCGGCTGCCAAGCCCGCTGCCGCTGCCCCGGCCAAGCCCGCTGCCGCTGCTCCCGCCGCTGCTGCGCCGGCAGCCGACGCCGCGAAGACGGACAAGAAGGACAAGAAGGACGCCAAGAAGGACGCCAAGAAAGACAAGTAAGACGCTGAGGCCGTTCCTGCCTTGGCTTCCATGCCAGCGCAGCAGGCACAGCACGGCGAATTCACGGGAATTCGCGACAGGGCGCCATGCGGCGCCCTGTTTTTTGGCGGCGGTCTCCGCGCGCGCTGTTGCATTACGCGCAATTCACGATATTGCTCGACAAAGCCGTCAATACTTGTATACCCCTGCCCGAGGGGCGACCAATCAACTAGGAGTGTTTATGAAGTCCCAGATCGTTATTGTTGCGGCCGCCTTGGCTGCCCTGTCCGCTGCCCCAATGTTCGCCGCCGATGCCGCGGCTGCCAAGCCCGCTGTCGCTGCCCCGGCCAAGCCCGCTGCCGCTGCCCCCGCCGCTGCTGCGCCGGCCGCGCCGGCCGCTGATTCAATGGCTGCGAAGCCGATGAAGAAGAAGCACCACCACAAGACGCCGAAGAGCGACGACGCGACTGCTGCCAAGTAAGGCTTCCAGCATCGCAAAGGCGAATTCACGGGAATTCGCGACAGGGCGCCACGGGGCGCCCTGTTTCATTTCGCGCCCCGGCACTGCGTTCCATAACGGTTCCTTATGGGCCGCACATCGTTCCGAATGTGACCCAGTTCCGCCCGTTTCTCCAACCAGAACATCATTTTAGCCGCCGCGAACCGATAACCTGCGTCTCACTCGCATTGCGGCGGAGACATTTCACATGGGCGGGTTCGTCCAGGCCGTCCGGCTTCAGGGGTGGTCGGTTGGCGCCAGGTTGCTGCTGATCAACGGCCTGCTGGCCGTGGCGTTGGTGTTCGTCGGCACGATTGCCTGGCGGGCGCTGAGCGCGCAGAACCTTGCCATGTCCGAACTCGCGCTGATCAGCAAGGCGGCGCGCTTCCACCAGGACGCCGGCACGCTCCAGGCCGATCTGCGTGCCGACGTCAACGCCGCGCTCGCGGGCCGCGCGCGTAGCGACCAGGAGCGCTCGGAGCTGCTGGATTCACTGGATGAGAATTCCAAGGAACTGCGCCGCGACCTGCTGACGCTGGAAAAACTCGACCTGCCGGCCGATCTCGTCGATACCGAAGCCAAGGTGCAGACGCTGGTCGACCTGTACCTGGTCCGCGCGACCGAGCTGGGGCGCATGGCGGTGCACGATCCGACGGCGGCAGAATTGCTCGTGCCGCAGTTCAACGATTCGCTGGCGGCGCTCGATGGGGCCATGCAGAAGCAGACCATGGCCTTTTCCTCACACATCGTGCAGGCGAATGACGATGCCGCCGCTGCCGAGATCGATGCCAAGAAATGGCTGATCACCGCCGGTATTCTCACCAACCTCGTGGTGGGGTTGTTGGTGGGATGGCTGACCCGATCGATTCGCCGCTCGCTCCGCGCGGTGCGCGACGTCGCGCAGGCGCTGGCCGAGGGCGATCTCACGGCGCGCAATATCACCACCGGCGCCGATGAACTCGGCGCACTCGGTGGCGCGATCAATGGCATGGCCGACAACCTGCGGGAAGTGATCGGCAAGTTGCGCGCCGAGGCCGACCGCGATGCATTCGGCACGCAACTGGTCGAGGCGTTGGAAATGGCCGACAGCGAGGAGGAAGCTTATGGAGTGCTGGGGCGCGCCATGACGCTCATCTCGCCTGACCTGCCAACCGAACTGTTGCTGGCGGACTCGAGCCGCGCGCACCTGGAGCGCGCCACGGCGCATCCGCTCGCAGGCGCGGCCGGCTGCACTGTGGATTCACCCTTCAGCTGCATGGCGGTGCGACGCGGGAGCGCGGTTACCTTTCCCGACAGCGAGGGACTCAACGCCTGCACCCGCCTGCGTGGTCGCCCCTGCGGCCCGGTCGCGGCGGTATGCGTGCCCATCAGTTTCATGGGCCGCGCGCTCGGTGTGCTGCATGCCGCGGGACCCATCGGAAAACTGCCTGACATGCGCCAGGTCGCGCAGCTCACGACGCTGGGACTCCAGGCCGGCGCGCGCATCGGCACCGTGCGGGCCTTCCACAGCACGCAGCACAAGGCGGCGACCGATAGCCTGACTGGGCTCCACAACCGCCGCTCCGCGGAGGAACGCGCGCGCGACCTCTTGACCGACAGCAAGCCCTTTTCCGTGGTGCTTGCCGACCTCGATCACTTCAAGCAACTCAACGATTCCCGTGGCCATCAGGCCGGCGACCAGGCCCTGCGCCTGTTCGCCGAGACGCTCCGGCACCATATGCGCGAGCACGACATGGCGGCCCGCTGGGGTGGTGAGGAATTCGTGCTGATCCTGCCCAACGCCAATTCCCAGCAGGCCCTCGAGGCGGTGGAACGGATCCGTGTGGGCCTGGCCACGGCACTCCTCACCGGCGGCTCGCCGGCGTTCACCTCCAGCTTCGGCATTGCCGACAGCGCCATGAGCTCGCGCTTCGAGAAACTTCTCAAAATAGCCGATGAGGCGTTGTATCGCGCCAAGGACGCCGGCCGTGACTGCGCGCTGATCGGTAGTGAGAGCGCGACTGGAATCGCCGATACGCAGACGCGCCGCGCCTACGAGCACCCGGCCTCGGCCAACATGAAAAAAATGGCCTCCGAACGCTAGGCGGCGGGTGCCGGATCTGGTGCTTGCCAGGCCCTAGAACTTGCCCACCACGTTGACTCCGGCCGGCGGCACGGTCTGCACGTAGCTGCACGCTCCCGGAGTCTGCCTGACGTAGGCGATGGTCTCGGCATCGCTGGCCTTGACGGGCGGTGGATTGGCGCCGTCACGGAAGGATTTCTTGGTCCACAGGCTCATGTACCTCTCGGCGCTGACTTTCACCACCTTGAGCAGGAACGCTGCCTGCGCCGCCAGGTTGTCGGCCGGCGTCAGCCGCGCGCTGCCGGCAAAGCTCTTCTCGCCGATGAACACATCGCGCACGTCGTTGGGCTGCAGGGCCACGTTGACGTTGCAGACCACGTACAGATCGCCGGTCACCGCGACGGCGCTGCCGGCGGCCAGCAAGGCGCCGAGCAGCCAGACCTGGCCTTGACGCCGCGGCGCCGAGCGGCGCAGGCCCGGATCAGAAGCGGATCGCATATTGCACCAGCCCTTCGCCGTACTGATCGCGGCTGCGATCGGTCAGGCTCGTGTTGGCGAGCTCCAGCTTGATGGCGGATTTCAGGTCCAGATCGAAGCGCGCCCCGAGCGCGACGCGGTGATAAGAACCGCCGGACTCCAGCGCGAGAAAATACGGATCAGCCTGCGAGAGCGCGGCGCGTTCATAGCGCGCGTATGGTACGCCCCACGGCGCCCGATAGCCCAGCTGCAGGAAACCGGCGTTGCTGCGATGCGTGCCGCTGGCGCCGTTCAGGTCTTCGTCGTCGAATAGATAGATCTCGGCGATGTTTTCCCATTGGTCGGTGTCGTAGACGGCGTAGCCGCCGTACACCTGTACGCGTATCGCCTCGGCGACCGGCGAATCGTCGGTAATTCGCGAGCTGAAGGCGTGCACGCCCAGAGTCAGTCCCTCGGCGGCGCCCGCGTTGAACTGGTAGCCCAGCCGGCCGCCGGCGCCCAGGTTGCCATGGGTATTGCCCGCGTTGCGCATGTCGAGCACGCCGCCCAGGATCTGCTGGCTGTTGCCGACATAGGCGTCGTACAGAACCTTGCCGCTCCCGGTACGGTGCGAGCCGGTCAGCCACAGCCCCACCGTGTGCGCCGGCACGATGCCGCCGTTGTCCTCGAAATTGAGGAACCTCGGTCGCCGCAGGGAATTGTTGATCCAGCTGCCGTGGTGCAGCGCGGTGTTCACGTAGCCGTAGGGAGTGTGGAATCGGCCCATCCATACGGTGGCCCGGTCATCGAACTGGTAGCCGATCTGCGCTCTCTCGAGATCGACGTCAACTGTACCCTCGGAACTGACCTCGGTGTTGAGCTCGAACAGTGCGCGGGTTCGATCGCCCAGGCGTGGGGTCATGTAGAAATCGAGGTTGCCGACGTTGAAGCCCTTCAGGTCAGGATTGATCGGATTGTGGGTGCCGGCGCCGACATCCGCGAAGCCGTGTAACGGGAGCCCGGTGTCATCGGCGCTGCGGCTGGCATTTTCCTTTTCCAACTGCTCGAGTCGCTGCTCGTTAGCCTCAAGCCGGACGCTATCCGCCGCCGCCGGGCTGGCGGCGACCACCGGCGCCGGCGCCGCGGCGGCCGCCGTCGCGGCCTGTTTCGCCTCCAGCTCGCGAACCCGCTCAGCCAGCGCCTTGATCATCTGCAGGCTCGCATCGAGCTGCTTGTGCATTTCAGCCAGCGCCTTGCTTTCCGTGGCGGCACTCACGGCGGGCTCCGGCACGGCAGCGATCGCTATCGCGAAGAACGCCATTGCGCACAGCTGGAGCCGGGTGGATTTCATGTTCGTGCATCGCATTGGCTCATCTCCGATGATCAAAGGAGGGCCGACCAGTCGCCGGTGGCGACGGCGCCGCTGTACAGGCCCTGGCTGTTGAAGAAGACGACGCGTGAGTCGTGCATCACGTGCGCGTCATAGTTCCAGTACTCGAAGCCCAGTTGCCGTACCGCCTGCGGCGTGCCGCTGAGGAAATGCCAATTGTTGCGCTCCAGGTGCCGGTTAACCTGGTACTGGCGCCAGCTTGCCGGGTCGTTGTCCTGGGTATCGTAGCCGACGATGACGAAACTGGCCTGCTCGCCACGCGCGTCCAGCGCCTGCTGCATGCGCTGCAGCTGCAGCAGTGTGGCCGGACAGGTGTTGTGGCAGCGGGTATAGGCCATGGACAGGATGACGCGCCGGCCGATGAGATCCGTGAACGCCAGGGGGCGCCCGAGTTCGTCGCGCCATGAGCGAGGCAATTGATCGAGACGCGCGCCGCCCATATGCGACGCTGCCGAAGCGCCGCCAGAGAGCAGGGCGGCGCATGCCCATGCCGCCCACCACAGCCGCGAAGCCGGAAACCGGATTTTCATCGGCCACGATTCTGACGCACCCGGGACACCATGCCTAGCAGCCTGTCGGACTGAGGGTTTTGGTTGAATGGAGCAAAAGGGTCTGAGTCGAACACTTCATGTCAGTGAGTAGAAATAGTGTTGAAGCGTGGT
>JAYUZI010000269.1:0-2542 GCA_043751915.1 Gammaproteobacteria bacterium
CCGCCTCGCGCAGTGCGCGCGCCAGATTGCCGTGCACGTCGCCAACCAGCAGATTGGTCTGCGCAAGCGCCAGAGTCAGCCGCGGTGTGGCGTTCAATCAGGCTCCAACCGTGATCGCTCCCGTCGTGAACTCAACGGCGCCGGCGCACGGCAGCGCGCCGGCGCAAAGTGGTCGCCGTGGCCTTCTTCCTGAAGTTCTTCCTAGCGGTCTTTTTGGCCTTTTTCTTCGGTTTCGCCTTGGCCACGGGCTTGCGCGGAGCAATGTGCGCGGCCCTGGTCCGTGCGGCGCGCGTGCGCTTCAACACCGCGGCCATGGCGCTGCCCAGTTCTGCGGGCGAATGCACGGTGCGCACGCCCGCAGCCTCGAGGGCGCGAAACTTGTCGGCTGCCGTACCCTTGCCGCCGGCGATCACCGCGCCGGCGTGCCCCATGCGCTTGCCCGCGGGCGCCGTGACGCCGGCGATGTAGGCGACTACCGGTTTCTTGACGAAGCGGCGGATGTGTTCGGCCGCGGCCTCTTCATCGCTGCCACCGATCTCGCCGACCATGACAACGCCTTCCGTCTGCGGATCGCGCTCGAACAGTTCGATGACGTCGATGAAATTCATGCCGCGCACCGGATCGCCGCCGATACCGACACAGGTGCTCTGGCCAAGTCCGTTGTTCGTGGTCTGGAATACCGCCTCGTAGGTGAGGGTGCCAGAGCGCGAGACGATGCCGACGCAGCCAGGCTTGTGGATGAAACCCGGCATGATGCCGATCTTGCATTCGCCCGGGGTAATGACGCCGGGACAATTGGGGCCCACGAGGCGCGTGCCGGTGCCGGTGAGCGCCGCCTTGACGCGGATCATGTCGTTGACCGGTACGCCCTCGGTGATGCACACCACGAGTTCGATGCCGGCGTCGGCCGCCTCGAGTATGCCGTCGGCCGCAAAGGGCGCGGGCACGTAGATCATGCTGGCGGTGGCGCCGGTGGCCTTCACCGCATCGCGCACCGTGTCGAACACCGGCAGGCCCAAGTGTTTCTCGCCACCGCGCCCGGGCGTGACGCCACCGACCAGGCGCGTGCCGTAGGCGATGCTTTGCTCGGAGTGAAAACTGCCCTGCTTGCCGGTGAAACCCTGGCAGATGACCGTGGTGCGCTTGCTGACGAGTATGCTCATTTCGAAACCTTGGCCGCGCCGGCCTTGGCCGCTGCGACCACCTTGCGTGCGGCGTCGGTGAGATCTCTCGCGGCGATGATCGCCAGCGACCCACCGGCGAGCTTGGCGCGTGCCGCCTCGGCATTGGTGCCCTCGAGCCGCACCACGACCGGCACGCGCACGCCCACGTCGCGCACCGCGTTGATGATGCCCTCGGCAATCAGGTCGCAGCGGACGATGCCACCGAAAATATTGACCAGGATCGCACGCACCTTCGGATTCGAGAGGATCAGCTCGAAGGCCGCGGTGACGCGCTCGGCGGTCGCGCCGCCACCGACGTCGAGAAAGTTGGCGGGCGACCCGCCGTGCAGCTTGATCAGGTCCATGGTGGCCATGGCGAGACCCGCGCCGTTGACCATGCAGGCGATATCGCCGTCGAGCGAGACGTAGTTAAGATCATGTTCGCTGGCGATGCGCTCGGCCGGATCTTCCTGGCCGGCATCGCGCAGCGCGGCCATCGCGCTCTGGCGGAACAGTGCGTTCGCCTCGATGTCGAGCTTGCAATCAAGCGCCACAAGCTGGCCCGCGCGCGTGACAATCAGCGGATTGATCTCGATCAGGCTGGCGTCCTTTTCCGTGTACAGGCGGTAGAGCGCCATCAGTATCGACTGGAATTGGGCGGCTTCATTGCCTTTGAGGCCGATGCCGAAGGCCAGTTGCCGGCATTGAAAGGGCTGCAGGCCCGCAGCAGGATGCACCGTGACAGACAGAATCTGCTCCGGCGTGTCGTGCGCCACCTGTTCGATATCCATGCCACCCGCGGCCGAGGCGACGACCGCGATGCGGCCCTGCTCGCGATTGAGCGTGAAGCTCAGGTACAGCTCGCGCGCGATATTCGAACCGCATTCGACGTACACGCGCTCGATGGGGAGCCCCGCGGCGCCGGTCTGCTTGGTCACAAGACGCTGGCCAATCATGCCGGCCGCCGCAGCCGCGACCGCGGCCGGATCACGCGCCAGCTTGACGCCGCCGGCCTTGCCGCGACCACCGGCGTGCACCTGCGCCTTCACCACCCACAGCGAGCCGCCGAGCGCGCGCGCCGCGGCCTCGGCTTCGCCCGGATTGGCGGCCACCATCCCTTCGGGAACCGGGACGCCGTAGCTGGCGAGAATCTTCTTGGACTGGTATTCGTGCAGGTTCATCGGTTGGGTCCGGAACTGAAGGTGCGGAATTGTCGCGGAAAGCCGTGACGGATGCTACCTTGATGCCATGAGCCTACAGCCGGAGTCGGCCACGAGCGGCGAGCATGCGCAGACCGATCTCGCCTGGCGCATCGTTGGCCTGACCAATCTCTACCGCCTGCTGGCGGTGCTGGTGATGCTGGCCGTGCACCTGGCGAC
>JAYUZI010000270.1:0-8625 GCA_043751915.1 Gammaproteobacteria bacterium
GCCACCCGCAGCGGCACCGGCCAGGTCTGGGTCAACCGCAGTACCAAGGTCTACCACTGCCCGGGCGATCGGTGGTATGGCAAGACCAGGCAGGGCGAGTACATGAGTGAATCGGCCGCCAAGGCCGCGGGCATCAAGGCCGACCACGGTCACGAGTGCCAGCAATAGGTCCACTCGTCACCACAGGCTGGCTCGCCGCTGAGCTGGCGAGCCCCGACCTCGTGGTGCTGGACGCCACGGTCTACATGCCGGGGGATGCGCGCAGCGCACGGAACCTGTTTGAGGCCGCACGCATTCCCGGCGCTCGTTTTTTTGATATCGACCTTATCGCCGACCGGCATAGCTCGCTTCCGCACATGGTGCCTACGGCGGAAGAATTTGCGCTGCGCATGGGCGAGCTAGGTGTGACAAATGCCAGCCGCGTTGTCTGCTACGACCAGCACGGCATGTTTTCCGCGCCGCGCGCGTGGTGGATGCTGCGCCTGTTCGGTCACGACCAGGTTGCAGTGCTCGACGGCGGGCTGCCCAAGTGGCGCGCCGAGGGGCGAGCGCTCCAGAGCGGCCCGCCGGAACCCGTCGCGCCAGTCCGATGCCAGGGCGCTTTTCGGGCGAGTTTGCTGCGCAGCCTGGGCGAGATACGCGCTAACCTGAAAACGCGCCGCGAGCTTGTGATCGACGCGCGGTCTGCGGACCGGTTTCACGCGCGCGTTCCCGAGCCTCGTTCGGGTTTGCGCGGCGGCCATGTGCCGCTCGCGCGCAATCTGCCGTTCGGGGAACTGCTGACGCCGCAGCAAACCTTCCGGCCGGCAGCCGCATTGCGCGCGCGTTTCGCCGAGCTCGGCGTGGACGGAAGCAGTGCGGTTATAACGAGTTGCGGCTCGGGCCTGACCGCCGCAGTAGTAAACTTGGGGCTGGCGCTCGCCGGGCTTCCGGAGGGCGCGCTGTACGATGGTTCCTGGGCCGAATGGGGCGGACGCGGTGACACGCCCGTGGAGACCTGAATTGATCACGCTCTATGACTATCTGGATTCCGGGAACGGCTACAAGGTGCGGCTGCTGCTCGCGCAGCTGGGCGTGCCCTACCGCTACGTCGAACTCGACATCATGCGCGGTGAGACGCGCACGCCGCAGTTCCTGGCGATGAACCCCGATGGGCGCATCCCGACGCTTGAGCTCGAGGACGGCCGGCACCTGGCGCAGTCGGATGCGATTCTCTGGTACCTGGGGGACGGCACAGCCTTCGTGCCGACCGAACGCTTTGCCCGTGCACAGGTCCTGCAGTGGATGTTCTTCGAGCAGTACAGCCATGAACCGAACGTCGCGACGCCACGCTTCATCATGCGCCACTTTGCCAGCGACAGTCCGCGCCGCGCGGAGTTGCCGCGGCGTCAGGCGCGCGGGCGCGAGGCGCTGGCGGTGATGGAAAGACATCTGCAGGAGCACAGCTATTTCGTCGCAGAGCGCTACACGATTGCCGACATCGCCCTGTACGGCTACACACATGTGGCCGAAGATGGCGGCATCAGGCTCGAGCCGTTTCCGAAAATACGTGCCTGGCTGGAGCGGGTCGCGGGGCAGCCCCGGTATGTGCGGCTCCTGGATCGTCCGGCGAACGATTGACCAAAGCTGGCCAATTGCTCATCCGGCGGGTAGATTAGGGCCATGCGAGCGCGGCGACATGCGGGTTTTTCCCTGATCCTGGCGTTGATTGTCCTGATCGCGCAGCTCGGCGCGCAAGCCCACGCCTACTCGCACCTCGCGAAGGCGCCCGACCCCGTCCAGCGCCACGCGCATCCGGCGCCCTGCGTCGAGTGCAGCGCATTCGCGCCGCTCCTGGCTGCGGTCAGCGGCGTGTCCTATCCGGTCGTCGCCGCTGCCATCCAACCGCCGACGCTCGGCGGTACTCTCACGGTCGGGTTTCACCGCGCCGCCGCCCATCCCGCCTATCGTTCCCGCGCACCACCCACTCAGCCCTAGCTCCTGATGAGGACCAGGCGCCTGCGCGCCCGGCCGCTTCGAGGTGACTGATGAGGTGCTGTCATGTTTCCGTTCCATCGTTCAAACGCATTGCGTGGCTTCGCAATCATTGCGCTGCTGGCCATGGCGCCGGCGCGCGCTTCCGAGGTGAGCGAGCTGCGTGCGCAGCTCGACGCGCTCAGGTCCGACTAGCAGGCGAAGATCCAGGCGCTCGAGTCGCGGCTGGCGCTACTCGAAACGCAGGTGGCCGCGACGCCACCGGCACCGGCGGTCCCCGAGCCGCCGGCATTCGTGCCGGCGCCATCGCCGCCGCCAGGCGGTGGCGGCGCCAATGCCTTCAATCCTGCGGTTTCGGTGATCCTCGGCGGACGCTTTGCGCAACTCGATGCCGATCCCGCCAACTACCGTATCGCCGGCTTCATGCCCGCGGGCGATGGAGTGGGTCCGGGATCGCGCGGCTTCGATCTCGGTGAGTCCGAGTTGACGCTGGCGGCGAATGTCGATCCCTACTTCTTCGCCAACCTCACCGCGTCGCTGAGCGGCGAGAACACGGTCAGCGTGGAGGAAGCGTATGTAAAGACGCTGGCCTTGCCCTCCGGACTGTCGCTCAAGGGGGGGGCGATTCTTCTCCGGTCTCGGTTACCTCAACGAGGTGCACAGCCACGCCTGGGATTTCGTCGACCAGCCATTGGTCTACCAGGCCTTGTTCGGCGGCCAGCTGGCGCAGGACGGCGCGCAGCTCAAGTGGCTGGCGCCCACCGATCTGTTCATCGAGCTGGCGGCGGAAACCGGCAACGGCCAGCGCTTTCCCGGCACCCGGCTCGCGCGCAATGGCCTCAATGGTGGCGCTCTGCTGGCGCATGTCGGCGATGACATTGGCGATTCACTGAGCTGGCGCGCCGGGCTTTCCTGGCTCTCGCAGCGTGCCGAAGACCGCAGCTTTGCCGATGTCGACGGCAACGGCGCGGCAGTCGTTGACGCCTTTAGCGGCCGCTCGCGCACCTGGGCGGCGGATGCCATCCTGAAATGGGCGCCGCACGGCAACGGGAATCTGCGTTCGTTCAAGCTGCAGGCGGAATATCTGCGACGCGACGAAGACGGGCAGCTGGCCTTTGTTACGGCACAACAGAATCTGGCGGACAGCTATCGCGCGCGTCAGTCCGGTTGGTACCTGCAGGGGGTCTACCAGTTCCTGCCGCGCTGGCGCTTTGGCGCGCGTTACGACTCACTCGATTCCGGCGACGTCACGATTGGCCTGGTGCAGCACGGCGTATTGCCGGGTGCGGCGTTCGGTGCACTGGCGCCGGCCTCGCCGAGCCGCGTCAGCGCGATGTTCGACTGGAATCCGAGCGAATTTACGCGTCTGCGGCTGCAGTATGCCTGGGACGACGCGCGCATGAGCGTGCGCGACCGGCAGCTGATGCTGCAATACCTCTATGCCATCGGTGCGCACGGCGCCCACAAATTCTAGGAATTAACATGAATCGATCGGCGTACGCTGCGATAGCGGTTGTGATGTCCCTCACCGTGACGCCGGCACCGGCGCGAGCTGCGATGCGCGTGCTGGCCACGACCCCGGAGTGGGCAGCGCTCACGCGCGAACTCGGCGGCGACAAGGTCGACGTCTACGCCGCGACCAGCGCGTTCCAGGATGTGCACCGGGTCGATGCCAAGCCCAGTCTCGTGGCGCGCGCGCGCAACGCGGACCTGCTGGTCGCCGCCGGCGCGGAACTGGAAATCGGCTGGCTGCCGATCCTGCTGCGTGAATCCGGCAATGGGCGCATCCAGCCGGGCAACCCCGGCTACTTCGAGGCCGACGCGAACCTGCGCCTGCTGGAAGTGCCATCGGCGGTCGATCGCTCGATGGGCGATGTGCATCCGCAGGGCAACCCGCACGCGCATCTCGATGCGCGCAACGTCGCGGTCGTAGCCGGCGCATTGACGACGCGCCTGATGGCGGTCGACGGCGGCAATGCGAAGTACTACGAGGCACGCGGCAGTGATTTCCAGGTGCGCTGGAAGGCCGCGATGGCGCGCTGGGAAGCGCAGGCCGCGCCGCTCAAGGGCGTGCCGGTGGTGGTGATACACCGCGACCAGGTGTACCTGTGCCACTGGTTGGGTCTCACCGAAGTCGCCGCGATCGAGCCCAAGCCCGGCGTGCCGCCCAGCAGCAGCTACCTCGCGGAGCTGGTGACCAGGCTCAGCGCAGCGCCGCCGAAGATGATCCTGCGCAATGCCTACAATGACTCGAAGGCGGTGGACTGGCTGTCTGAGCGCATCCATGTGCCGGTCGTGCTGTTGCCCTATTCGGTCGGCGGCACGCCGGCCGCCAAGGATCTGTTCGCACTCTTCGACGACACAATCAATCGCCTGACCGGAGTGACGCGATGAATTCACTGGCCGAGAATTTCAGCATCCTGTGGCCGGCGCTGGTGGCCGGCTTGATCGTGCTCGCCACGCATGTGCCGCTCGGCCAGCAGGTGCTGGCGCGCGGCATCGTCTTCATCGATCTCGCCATCGCGCAGGTTGCCGGCGTCGGCGTGATCGCCGCGCACTATTTCGGACTGGAAGTGCAGGGCTGGGTGACCCAGGTCGCAGCCGTGAGCGCGGCGTTGCTGGCCGCGCTGCTCCTGACCTGGACCGAGCGCAAGCGGCCGGAAGTGCAGGAAGCGCTGATCGGTGTGCTGTTCGTGCTGGCATCGACCGCGCAGATCCTGTTGCTCGCGAACGACCCGCATGGCGGTGAAGACCTCAAGGACCTGCTGGCCGGGCAGATTCTCTGGGTTACGTCCGCGCAACTGGTGCGCGCGGCGGTGCTGACGGCGCTGGTGTTGCTGGCCTGGTTCGGGTGGCGCGAACGCCTGGGCCGCGCCGGGTTCTACGTGCTGTTTGCGGTGACAGTGACGGTATCGGTGCAGCTGGTCGGCGTCTACCTGGTGTTCTCAACGCTGATTATCCCGGCGATTGCGACCTATCGCTACGCAGCGGGACGGCAACTGGCGATCGGCTACGCGCTGGCCGCTGCCAGCTACGCGCTCGGCCTGGTGGTCTCGGCGCTGAGCGACCTGCCCTCCAGCCCGGTGATCGTCTGGGCGATGGCCGTGATCGGCCTGCTGGTGCTGCTGGCGCAGCGCGGCCCTAAAGACTGAAGGGGCCTTCGCAAACGCTCTGTGCCAGTGGCCGGCGATCGTTCGGTGTCTCGCGCTTGCGCAGGGATTCGCTGAGCCCGGCCGCATCGCCTCGTTTGCCGATAACGATCATGGCTTCCACCGCGTATGTGGCCGGAACACGCAGTACGCGCCGCGCGCGCTCGTAGTCGAAACCGCCGATGCCGTGTGCAACCAGATCACTGAGCGACGCCTGCAGCGCCAGGTTCTGCCAGGCGGCACCGGCGTCGTAAGAATGCGTCACGAAGGGACGGCCGTCGCCTTCGAAGTGAGTGCGCGAAATGACCAGCACCAGTGCTCCGGCGCGTTCCGCCCAGGTGCGGTTGCCGGGGTTGAGCAGATCGAGAAACGCCGGCCAGAAATCCGTATCGCGCCGCGCGTAGAGAAAGCGCCAGGGCTGGAAATTTCCGGAGGAGGGTGCCCAACGCGCGGCCTCGAAGAGCGTCATCAGCTCGGCTTCGCTGAGCGCCTCGCCGGACATCGCCCGGGACGACCAGCGGTCGAGGAACAAGGGGGCAATGGGGAATGCGGCGTTTCTGTGGGCGCTGCCTTTGAGCATGGGAATCCTGTCTGAGTCCGGGGACGGGCTAATGTGGGGTGTGTGGCGCCACATTTCAATGGCCACATTCGCCGCCCGACAGTTCTGCCAGATTGAGGTTGTTTGAATCGGGGCTGCTCACGATAATCCGCGCGCCTTGCTTAGCTACTGGAGCAGATATGAATCCTGGTCGACAGATTGTTGCCATTGTCGCGCTGGCGTTGATGGCCGCCTCGGCCCAGGCCGCCTGGAAGGGCAAGGGCGAGACGGGCATCGTCTTCGCGCGCGGCAATACCGACGCCGATACCGTGAACTTCAAGCTCGGCATGAGCGAAGAAGTCGATCGCTGGAAGCATGCACTGGAGATGTCGGCTCTCCGGGCCACCAGTGGCGGTGTCAAGAGCGCCGATCGTTACATGGCCAGCTGGCAGTCCGATTACAAGATAAGCGACCGGACTTTCGCCTTTGGCGGCCTGCGCTACGAGCGCGACAAGTTCAGTGGCTTCGATTACCAGGCCACCGCGAGCACGGGCGTCGGCTACAAGTTCTGCGACACTGACAAGATGAAGCTGTCGGGCCAGGTGGGCGCCGGCTACCGGCGCATCAAGGACGGAGTTACTGGCCAATCGTCCGGAAACGCCGTGTTTGTCGGCGGTTTCGACTATGAAAACGTGCTGACTGCGACCACCAAGGTGGTCGACAAGTTCCACCTCGAGTCGGGTTCCGACAATACCCTGCTGAGTAATTTCGTCGGCCTCGAAGTGAAGATGAACACCGCACTGGCCCTGTCGGTCGGGCTCGACGCGCGGCAGAACACCAAGCCGCCCTCGCCCCGCAAGAAGACCGATACGGTAACGACGGTCAATCTGGTCTACGCGTTCTGAGTCGCTGAATGAAACAAGGGCCCGCGCCTTGCGGCACGGGCCCCGATCAATCGGCGCTACTTGAGATTGCTCAGTCGTTCAGCAGCACCGCCACGTGGTTGGCCATGAAGGTATTGCCGGTGGCGTCATACTTGCCGCCCGCGGCCATGCCAAGCACGGTCTGGGTGCCGCTGAGGTCAGCGGCCAGGGCCGCCATGAAATCCGCAAAGGCCCGGTAGTTCTCGGCGCGGTGCGCGTGGGCGTGGCCGATCACGTATGCCGTGTCGCTCGCCATCGCATCAGCGGTGATCTGCGGCGCCGCGGAGAGGGACAGCAGGTTCACCCGCACCGGCCCCATCTGCAGCAGGTGCACGGCGCCGACGCCCGTGAGATCCAGGTTCAGCACCGTACTGGTACTGGTCAATCCGGCGAAGGCGTTGGCGGCACCACCGTTGGCCCAGTTCACCAGCATCTGGTTCCTGATCTGGCTGTATGACACCAGCGTCTCAGCGTTGAAATCAATGCCGGCCGCGGCGCCAAACGGCACCGGGAAGCCGAACACGCGCGCTGGGGCGGCAACCGCAAGGGCCGAGAGATCGAGCGTGCCGGTGTCGACCGCATAGGCCGCCGGGCTCGCGTCGCTCGCCGGGCTGGCGCCCGTTCCCGCGAAGTTGAAGATGGCCGGATCACGGCCGTCGATGGCACGCAGATCGAGCGTCAGCGGATTGGCGACCGAGCCGGTGACCATACCCCACATCGGCGTGATCTCGAGTCGGACGTGGCCGGCCGTAGCGTCGAGCGTCGCGGTGTTGGTTGCATTGTCGATGGTGGCGGTGCCGGTGGCCCAGATGCGCTGCCCGACCGAGATGTCAGTGCTGCCAAAGGCGCCAGTGTGACCCTCTTCGGTTACCCGGGTGGCGTCGGCAATATTGACGGTCACCTCGCCGCGCATGAACTCAAAGCCGCCGTCGCGCCGATCGAGCGTGGCGCCGCGCACGGTGAGCGCATTGCCGCTGCGCGCGGTCACGACTCCGCGCACGCGGTCGACGGTGTTGCTCTCGACACTCGTACCGGCACGCACGCGCTTCGCGGTGAAACTGAAATCGTTGGTCGCGAGCGTCCCGAATGCCACCGTGATGGTGCTGGCCGGCTCCGCGGCCAGGGCTGCGAGGCCGGCGGCGCCGGTGTAGCTGGTGCCATCGATTTCGAAATGCGTCGTGCCCGTGGTGTGCACCACGACCTGACCGGCGGCGCCGGAACCCAGATGGAAGGGGCGCACGTTGATCGTGTAGCTGCTGGCCGCGGAATCGGCCGAGGCGAGCGTCCCGCGGACGCGGATGGCGAGGTCGGCCGGCGGCACCACGCTCGCCTGGATCAGCGGCGATACGCTGACCGTTGCCGTCGAGAGATCGACCGCATTGGAAGCCGCAAGGTTGAAGTCAAACGCCAGGCGCGCGGTGCGGCCCGAAGTGATGACCAGGTGATGGCGGTTGTCGAGCTGCACCGTCAGGTCGATCGGACCGGTGAGCGGATTGCCGCTGGCGTCCTGCGGCGTGAGCACCAGGCTCACGCCCGCCGCATCTTCGGCGGTGATACTGGCGTTGCTGTAGTCAAGCGTGAGTGTGGCGCCAACATAGTCGCCGGCCGGGATCTGCCCGGCGCTGATCAGTTCCGACAGGTCGACGAGCTGCGCGAAGTCCACGCGCGCCGTTGCGGGCAGAGTTTCGACCACCGCACCGCTCGCCTTGGTCAGCTTGAGCGACACGACGTCAACGGTGTAGCTCTGGAAATCGCCGGCGGCATCCTGCAGCGTGACGATGGCCGCACCGCTGTCCATGGCAGCCGGCGGCGCGCTGGTGCCGGACCCGCCGCAGGCCGTAACCAAGGCCGTCGCGACCGTGGCGGCGAGCGCCAGGAGGCGAGAGCGCCAGCGGATGGCAGGGTTGAACTTAATGCTGTCGCTGATCGGGAACATGTGTAACTCCATCTGGCAGTGGCAGATGGACTGGACAACGGCGCAGCGCGCCGGCGGTTGACAGGGGTATCAGATCCGCGCTTCAGCGCACAATGGCGAGCAGTG
>JAYUZI010000271.1:0-6935 GCA_043751915.1 Gammaproteobacteria bacterium
ACTCGTGTCCGTCGCGCGCCATCAGGGTTTCCCAGCGTCCCGCAGACATCGGCAGCTCGTGCTAACTGCCGATCCAGGCGTCGGCTTCGATCTCGACCAGCATTTCTGGCGCGATCAGTCGGCTCACTTCCACCATGGTGGTCGCGGGACGGATCTCGCCGAACACGGCACCGTGGGAGCGGCCGATCTGTTCCCAGTCGGCGATGTTGACCACATAGATGCGGGTACGTACCACCTGGGCGAACGTGGCGCCCGCGCGCGCCAGCGCGGCCTGGATGTTCTTCAGGGTCTGCACGGTCTGTGCGCCGGCATCGTTGAGCCCGACCAGCTTGCCGTCGGCACCGGTCGCGGTGGTGCCCGAGACGTGCACATAATCCCCGGCGCGCACCGCGCGCGAATAGCCGACGATCGGTTCCCAGGGTGAGCTGGTCGCGAAGTTCTGGCGCGGCATCAGGCACGCTCGACGATGGCGGTGACGCCCATGCCGCCGGCCGTGCATACGGAAATGAGTCCGCGCCGGGCCTGCGCGTCTCCGGCCAGGAGCTTCGCGAGCGCGCCAAGAATGCGCCCGCCGGTGGCGGCAAAGGGATGACCCAGGGCGACGCTGCCGCCCTTGACGTTGATTTTGCCCGGGGCGATCGTGCCGAGCGGGGTACTGCGGGCCAGTCGATCGCGGCAGAACTCCGGCGATTCCCAGGCCTTGAGCGTGCACAGCATCTGTGCCGCGAAGGCTTCGTGCAGTTCGTAGTAGTCGAAATCCTGCAGCGCAAGCTGCACGTCATTGAGCATCGCCGAGACGGCATAGGCGGGCGCCATCAGCAGGCCTTCCTTGCCACTGGCGAAATCGACCGCCCAGCTCTTGCCGGCGCGCAGGTAGGCGAGCACCGGCAACCCGCGTTCGCGGGCCCATTCCTCGGAGGCGAGCAGCACCGCGGCCGCACCGTCGGTGAGCGGCGTGCTGTTGCCAGCGGTCAGCGTGCCCTTGCCGGTGGTGTCGAACACGGGGCGCAACGTGCCCAGCTTCTCGACCGTGGTATCGGCACGCACGTTGTTGTCGCGCTGGAGTCCCGCGTGCGGCACCACCAGGTCGTCGTAGAAGCCCGCCTTCCAGGCCGCCGCGGCCTTGAGGTGGCTGTCGCAGGCGACGCGATCCTGGTCGGCGCGTGTGACGTTCCAGGTGTGCGCCATCAGCTCGCAGCTCTGCCCCATTGACAGCCCGGTGCGCGGCTCGATGACCGCCGGCAATATCGGCTTGAGGTCGCGGGGCCGGAGCTGCAGCCACGGCGCCAGGCGCTGGCCGAAGCTGCGGCCGCGGTAGCTCTTCAGCAGCAGATCGCGGAACGAGTTCGGAAACACCACCGGCGGGTCGCTGACCGTGTCGACGCCGCAGGCGATGCCGGCGTCGATCTGGCCGAGTGCGATCTTGTTGGCGACCAGAATTGCCGCCTCGAGACCGGTGCCACAGGCGCGCTGGATATCGAGCCCCGGGGTCTGCGGATCGAGTTCGGTGGACATGAGCGATTCGCGCACCAAATTGAAATCTTTCGAGTGTTTGATGACCGCGCCGCCGATCACGTCGCCCAGCCGCTGGCCCTGCAGCCGGTGGCGCTCCACCAGAGCACGGAGCGTGGCGGTCAGCAGGTCCTGGTTGCCCTGGCCGGCGTAGGCGCCATGGGAGCGCGCGAAGGGAATGCGGCTGCCGCCGATGATGGCGACACGCCTGGGAGCTGCAAGGGTCAGCATGATGGCCTCCAGGATTGAGGGCGCCGCCGGGAGCGGTGCTGGTCGCGTAGAATGCCAGCTTGCGGCCGCTAGTGCACGGTCGGGGTAACTCAAGAGGTCAGGGGATGGTGCGTGCGGCGGTAGACCGCGTTTTTGAGCGACGCCTGGCGGCGCTTATCAACACGCGTGAGCACGGTGCGGCCCTCGCGGGCGGCCGCCGTGGCCTCGAGCGCGAGGCATTGCGAGTCACTTCATCCGGGCGGGTGTCGCTGCGAGCCCATCCTGCCCCCCTGGGCAGCGCCCTGTGCAACCCACACATTACTACCGATTATTCCGAGTCGCTCATCGAGCTGGTGACGCCCACCTTCACCGACAACGCCGCGCTGGCCCAGTACCTGGGTGACCTGCATCATTTTGTGACGCTGCACCTCGAAGATGAACTGCTGTGGGGCGGGTCCATGCCCGGCGAGATCGGCGGCGAGGCGGAAGTGCCCATCGCCCGCTACGGGCGTTCGCACCGCGGACACTTTAAAGAGGTGTATCGCCGTGGCCTCCAGACCCGCTACGGCGGGTTGATGCAGGCCATTGCCGGCGCGCACTTCAATTTTTCCTTCCCCGGGAAATTCTGGCCGTTGTGGGCCGAAGTACTGGCGATTCACGACCAGGGCGCCGATTTCATCTCGGCGCGTTACTTTGACCTGGTGCGCAATTACCGGCGCCATGGCTGGCTGGCGTTGTACCTGTTCGGCGTCTCGCCGGCGCTGTGCGCGAGTTTTGTGCCCGAGCCGCACGATGCACAATTGCAGCCGCTCGGGCCCGGTACGCTCCACCTGCCCTATGCCACTTCGCTCCGCATGAGCGATCTGGGCTACCGCAACCGCAACCAGACCGCCGTCAACGTCTCGGTCAATTCGCTCGGCGAGTACCTGCGCGACCTGCAGCACGCGACGCACACCGTGCATCCGGCGTTCGAAGCGCTGGGCGTGTGCGTGGACGGCGAGTACCGGCAGCTGAACGCCAATATCCTGCAGATCGAGAACGAGTACTACAGCAACATCCGCCCGAAGCGTGCGCCGCGCGTGGGCGAGAGCACCGGACGCGCGCTGGCGCGCGGAGGTGTCGAATACGTGGAAGTGCGCGCCCTCGACATCTGCATCTTCGAGCCGACCGGCGTATGCACCGACGAGCTGCATTTCATGGAGGCGTTCCTGGCGTTGTGCCTGCTGCGCGAGAGCGAACCGATCGGCGCCACGGACCAGGAGCAGCTCGATCACAATCACCTGCTGGTCGCCCGACGCGGGCGCGAGCCCGGACTGCAGCTGCAGCGTGTCGGCCGCGCGGTCCCGCTGCAGGACTGGGCGGCGGAACTGCTCGACCAGCTTAGCGGCATCTGCGAGCTGCTCGACGCCGGCGATTCGACGCGCCGCTACCAGCGCGCCCTCGACCGGCAGGCGGAGAAGCTGCGCGATGCGGAACTGACTCCCTCCGCTCGACACCTGCGTGAACTGCGGCGCGCCGGCGTCGGCTTCGCTGAGTACACCCGCACCCTTTCGGGGCAGCACCGCGCGCGCCTGCTTGACGCCAAGGGACATGATGCCTCGGTGTTGGCCACCTTTGCCGCGGAAGCGGCCGCCTCGCTCCAGGAGCAGGCCGTCGTCGAACGCACTGAGCGCGGCAGTTTCGAGGAATACCTGGCCCGCATGCTGGGCCCCAATCTTGCATAGCTGCTGGTCCGACTGACTACCCTCGCCATGAGCCAATCCTTGCGCCGCATACTTATTGCCAATCGCGGCGAGATCGCCATCCGCGTCATGCGTGCCGCCAACGAACTGGGCATGGCCACGGTGGCGGTGTTTTCGCAGGAAGACCGCTTCTCGCTCCATCGCACCAAGGCGGACGAGGCCTACCTGGTCGGCGAAGGCAAGGGCGCGCTGCAGGCCTATCTCGATATCGAAGAGATCATCGCGGTCGCGGTGCGGGCCAAAGTCGACGCCGTGCACCCGGGTTACGGGTTTCTGTCGGAAAGCCCCGAATTTGCCGAAGCCTGCGCGCGCGCGGGCATCGTGTTCATCGGACCAAGCCCTGCCGCCATGCGCACGCTCGGCAACAAGGTGACCGCGCGCGATCTTGCGGTCGCCGCCGGTGTGTCGGTGATGCCGGCGACGCCGCCGCTACCCGTCGATTTCCGGCGATGCGCAAAGTACGCCACGGCGGTGGGCTACCCGGTGATGCTCAAGGCCAGCTGGGGCGGTGGCGGGCGCGGCATGCGCGTCATCGACAACGAGGCGGCGCTCGCCGCGCTCCTGCCGGTGGCGCGCGCTGAAGCCCGCGCGGCCTTTGGGAACGACGAGGTCTATCTCGAGAAGCTGGTGCGCCGCGCGCGCCATATCGAGGTGCAACTGCTCGGCGACACGTACGGCAACCTGGTACATCTGTACGAGCGCGACTGCACGGTGCAGCGGCGCAACCAGAAGGTGGTCGAGCGCGCGCCCGCCGCGTTCCTGACGGAGGCGCAGCGCGCCGAACTGTGCGCGGCGGCGCTCAGGATCGGCCGCGCGGCGCACTACTGCAACGCCGGCACGGTCGAGTTCCTGCAGGACGCCGACACCGGGCACTTCTATTTCATCGAGGTCAATCCACGTGTCCAGGTCGAGCACACAGTGACCGAGATGGTTACCGGGATCGACATCGTCAAGGCGCAGATCCGCATTGCCGGTGGCGCGCGCATCGGCGAGCCGGAGAGCGGGGTTCCCAGGCAGGAGGACATCCGCCTCGGTGCGCACGCGCTGCAATGCCGGGTAACCACGGAAGACCCGGAAAACAATTTCGTGCCCGACTATGGCCGGCTCACCGCTTACCGGAGCCCGGCCGGCTTCGGCGTGCGGCTCGATGCCGGCACGGCCTATGCCGGCGCCGTGATCACGCGTTCCTACGATTCTCTGCTGGTGAAGGTCACCACCTGGGCGCCGACGCCGGAGGAAGCGATCGCGCGCATGCACCGCGCGCTGTGGGAATTCCGCATCCGCGGCGTGGTGACCAATCTGCGCTTCCTCGACCACGTGATCACGCACCCGCGTTTCGTCAACGCCGAATACACGACGCGCTTCATCGATGAGACCCCGGAGCTGTTCGTCGCCTCGGAGCGGCGCGACCGGGCGACGCGCGTGCTGAATTTCCTCGCCGAGACCATCGTCAACGGCAACCCCGAGGCGCACGGCCGGGCGGCGCCGCTGCACGTGGTCACGCCACGCCTGCCGCGGCTCCCGCTGGCGCCGCCGCCCCCGGGCAGCAAGCAGCTGCTCGACGAGCTCGGGCCGGCGGGCTTTGCGCAGTGGATGCTCAAACAGGAGCGCGTGCTGCTGACGGATACCACGATGCGCGATGCGCACCAGTCGCTCCTGGCGACGCGCCTGCGCAGTTACGACATGCTGCGCATCGCGCCGTACTACGCGCAGCTCCTGCCGCAACTGTTCTCGGTGGAGTGCTGGGGCGGGGCCACTTTCGACGTGGCGCTGCGCTTCCTGAAGGAAGATCCCTGGGAGCGGCTGGAGCGGCTCCGTGAGGCGATGCCAAATCTCCTGTTGCAGATGCTGCTGCGCTCGGCCAACGCGGTGGGCTATGCAAACTATCCCGACAACACCGTGCGTTACTTCGTGCAGCAGGCCGCCGGCGCCGGCGTCGACCTGTTCCGCATCTTCGACTCGCTCAACTGGGTCGACAATATGCGCGTGGCCATCGACGCAGTGCTCGAGTCGGGCAAGCTGTGCGAGGCGGCGGTGTGCTACACCGGGAACCTCTCCAGCCCGCACGAGCGCAAGTACACGCTTGCCTATTACCTGAAGCTGGCGCGCGAGCTCAAGGCCGCAGGCACGCACGTGATTGGCATCAAGGACATGGCGGGACTGTGCCAGCCGCAGGCCGCCGCTACGCTGGTCAGGGCGCTGAAGGAAGAAATCGGGCTGCCGGTGCACTTCCACACCCACGATACCAGCGGCATCGGGGCGGCCAGCGTATTTGCCGCGATCGCCGCCGGCGCCGACGCGGTCGATGCGGCCATGGACGCGATGAGCGGGCTCACCTCGCAGCCGAACCTGGGCTCCATCGCCACGGCGATGCGCTACGCCGCGCGCGATCCGCAGCTCGATCCGGCGAACCTGCGCCTGATCTCGCACTACTGGGAACAGGTGCGCAATTACTACGCGGCCTTCGAAAGCCACATCCGCTCCGGCACTTCGGACGTCTACGTGCACGGCATGCCGGGCGGGCAGTACACGAACCTGCGCGAACAGGCGCGGTCGCTGGGTATCGATGACACGCGCTGGCCCGAGGTGGCGCTGGCCTATGCCGAGGTCAATGAGATGTTCGGCGACATCATCAAGGTGACGCCCAGTTCGAAGGTGGTCGGCGACCTGGCGATGTTCATGGTCAGCAGCGGCCTCACGCGCGCGGACGTGCTCGACCCGGACAACGCGGTGGCGTTCCCCTCATCGGTGGAACAGTTCTTCCACGGCGAGCTGGGGCAACCCTACGGGGGCTTTCCGGCCGCGCTCCAGGCGAAGATTCTCAAGGGCAAGCCGCCGCTGACCAAGCGCCCCGGTGAAGTGCTGCCGCCGGCCGATCTCGCCGCGCTGCGCGTCACCGCGCAGGAGCAGCTCGGCCATGAAATCAGCGATCGGCAGTTCGCGTCCTGGCTCATGTATCCGCAGGTCTACGCCGAGTACGATGCCGGGCGCCGCCGCTTTGGCGACGTCGCGCAGTTGCCCACCATGGCATTCTTCTATGGGCTCGAACCCGGCCAGGAGATCAGCATCGACCTGGAGGCCGGCAAGACCCTGATCGTGCGCTACGTGACACGGAGCGAGCCGCACGAGGATGGCACGCGCACCGTGTTCTTCGAACTCAACGGCCAGCCGCGCGAGATCCGCGTCGTGGACCGCACCGCCACGCCAAGCCGTCCGCCGCAGCGCCGTATCGAGCCGGGCAACCCGAAGCACATCGGCGCGCCGATGCCGGGCACCGTGGCGACGGTCGCGGTGGTGGTGGGGCAGAAGCTGGCGCGGGGCGAGGTCGTGGTGACGCTGGAATCGATGAAGATGCAGACCGCCGTGCGGGCCGAGACCGATGGTGTGGTCAGCGAAGTGCTGGTGGGCGTCTCGAGCCAGGTGGACGCCAAGGATCTGCTGGTCGTGCTCGCCTGAGCTGCGCCGCCTAGC
>JAYUZI010000272.1:0-5934 GCA_043751915.1 Gammaproteobacteria bacterium
AATCGCATCGCGGTGCGGTTCGCCTACGAGTGGCACGACGACAGCGGCCAGTGGTTTCGCAGCTTTGGCAACGAGAACTGGGAGTTCGACGAGCAGGGGCTCATGCGAGTGCGCATCGCGAGTATCAATGAGGCGCCGATTGCCGCCGCCGAGCGCAAGTATCACTGGGCGGCGGGGCCGCGTCCGGCCGATCATCCTTCGCTCAGCGACCTGGGCTTCTAGGCGAACGCCGCCGTGAAAGCGAGCACCGGCTATTCGAGCGACGTCGCGTTCACGCCGACCGTCAAGGTGGTGCAGGCTCGCAAGGGTTCGCGCCGCTCCTACGAGCGCATGGAGCAGGGCGGTTCCTGGGAGACGACGGTCACGCCCGAGCTGGCGGAGTTCATTGCCGCGCAGACCAGCGTGTATCTGGCCAGCGCGAACGCGGCGGGCCAGCCCTATATCCAGCATCGCGGCGGGCCGCCTGGTTTCCTCAAGGTCATCGACGCGCACACGATCGGTTTCGCCGACTTCGTCGGTAACCGGCAGTTCATCACCACCGGCAACCTCAGCGAGAACCCGCAGGCACACCTGTTCCTGATGGACTACGCGCACCGCCGACGCATCAAGCTCTGGGGCGCCGCGCGCGTGGTCGAGGGCGATGCGGAACTGCTCGGGAAGCTGATGCCCGTCGGCTATAAGGCGCACGGCGAGCAGGCGATCGTGTTTGCCATCAGCGCGTGGGACAGCAATTGCCCGCAGCATATTCCGCAGCGCTTCGAAGCAGCGGACGTCGCCGCGGCGCTCACCGAGCGCGACCGGCGCATCAGCGAGCTGGAAGCGCAACTGCGGCAGCTCCAGGGCTGAGGACGACGGCGCTGTGCGGCACTCGCTTGTCTGAATCCGGGGTGCAGCGTGTGGCCGGCATCGCGCGCCATGGCGTGGCGCGCGTGATTTCAAAAATGGGCCTGGCCTCGCGCACCGAGGCTGCGGCTTGGGTACACGCCGGCAAGGTGCAGGTAAACGGCCGCGTGGTGCGCGACGCCGAGTTTCCGGTGCGGCAGGGCGCCGATCGCATCACGATCGATGGGCAGGGCGCGATCGCGGCCGCGCGCGCGGTGCTGATGCTGAACAAGCCGCGCGGGCTGGTGACGTCTACGAGTGACGAGCAAGGCAGGGCGACGGTGTATCAGTGTCTCGCCGATGCCAAGTTGCCCTGGCTGGCACCGGTGGGGCGGCTCGACAAGGCCAGCGAGGGGCTGCTGCTGTTCAGCAACGATCCGGCCTGGGCGGCGCGCCTCGCCAATCCCACCACCGGGCCGGACAAGACCTACCACGTGCAGATCGACCAGCTGCCCTCGGCCGCGCTGCTGAAGAAACTGGCAGGAGGCGTGGTGCTCGAGGGTGCACGGCTGGGCGCGAAATCCGTGCGTTGCCTGCGCAGTGGCGCGCGCCACGCGTGGCTGGAGATCGTGCTCGACGAAGGCCGCAACCGGCAGATCCGCCGCCTGCTGGGTGCTGTCGACGTGACCGTGCTGCGCCTGGTGCGCGTGCGCATCGGCAGTTTACCGCTGGGCGATCTGCCCAAGGGCAAGTGGCGCGTGCTCAATGAGCGCGAAATCGCGGCACTCGGCGCGTGAATCTGACGCCGCTGCTGACAACACGCGAGTGCGAGGCACTGCTGGCGGCGCGCCGTGCCGGCGCAATGACCGTCCAGTGCTCGTTTGATCTGGGTCGATCCGTCAGTGTCGTCGCTGTAGGCGAGCACGAGTGGACCTGGGACGGCTGCGCTTTTCCCTACCCGGCAAGCTGCAAGCCGCGCACGATCTATTACTGGTCGGGTGCAGGTTTCGAACCGGCGGCGCACTACACGAGCGCGCTCTACAAGCTGGTGCCGACGGACTGGGGCCCGCCCACCTTCGAGATCGACGGCATCAAGATGTTGCCGACGGCGAAGGTCTCGCCCTACGCCGATGCCGGGCGCAAGGTTGCCCTGATCCGGCCGCATGGCAAGCTGATCCTCGATACCTGCGGCGGGCTGGGCTATTTCGCGGCCTGGTGTCTGCGTGGCGGGGCTGCGCGCGTGCTGTCCTTTGAGAAACACGCCGACGTGATCTGGCTGCGCAGCCTCAACCCCTGGTCGCCCGACAGTCCATGGGCGCCGGCTACCGGCACTGCCTTGCAGTTGACCCAGGGTGACATCACCGCGGAGGTTGCGCGGATTGCCGACGGCGCGGTGGATGCCATTCTGCACGACCCGCCGCGCTTCAGTATCGCCGGCGAACTCTACTCGCAGGAATTCTACGACCAGCTGGCGCGGGTGCTCCGGCAAGGCGGGAGCCTGTTTCACTATACCGGCGCGCCCAACAGCGTGAGCCGTGGGCGCAAGTTGGCGAGCGAAGTGGCGGCCCGCCTGCGCCGCGCCGGGTTTGCTGCGGAATTCAACGGTGACGGGATACTGGCTTCGAAACGCGGCCGCGCCGGGCAACACAACTAGGGGTGTTCGGCCTCCACGTGGAGCCGTTCGCGCCGCACCAGAAATACGCCCGCGCCGATGATGATCGCCGCACCCAGCAGCGTGTAGTGGTCGGGAACGGTTTGCCACAGCAACCGGTCGAGGCCGAGAGTCCACACGATCGAGGTGTATTCGAACGGCGCGATCGCCGAGACCTCGCCATGCCGGAATGCGTAGGTCACGCCCCACTGCGCGCAGAATCCGGTGATGCCGACCCCGACGATGAGCCACGCGTCCTGCGGGCGCACCGCCTGCCAATGCGGCCATGCCAGGGCGGTCGAGCCGAACGCCAGCATCGAGATGAGCCAGAACATCAGGCTCTCCATCGAATCGGTGCGCCCGAGTATGCGTACCGCAATCGCCGAGATCGTGTAGCAGACCGCCGAGGCCAGGATGGCGAGGCCGGCGAGCGTGAATACGCCCGCGCCGGACGGCCGCAGTACGATCAGCACACCTGCGAGTCCGATGGCGATGGCCAGCCAGCGCGCCGCGCCGACGCGTTCGCCGAGCAAAGGCACCGACAGCGCGGTGATGAGGAGCGGCGCCACGTAGAAGATCGTGTAGGTCTCGGTCATCGGCAGCTGCCGCAACCCGTACACGAACGTATAGAGCATGACGATCGCCAGCGCGCCGCGCGCCATGTGCAGTGGCCAGCGCACGCGCAGCATGGCGGCGAATGAACTGCGCCAGGCGACGAACACATAAACCAGCGGGAGCGAGGCCAGGCTGCGCAGCGCCGTCACCTGCATCGACGAATAGTGTTCCGCCAGTAATTTCATACCAGCGTCCATCACCGTGAACAGCGCTGCCGCCGCCACCATGGCGATGACGCCCGGAAGATTCTTGTTGGCGCCCATGGTTTCTCAAGTCCGTCAGCGGCGCTCGACTGTAATACAATCGACCGGGTGGGCATAGACGCCAAAGCGAATACCGGCAATTCTCCCTTTATCGTCGGCGTTTCAGGTCATCGCGACCTGCATCCAGGCGACCGTGCGCGGCTGCGCGAAACAGTCACGTCGTTTGTGGGGGAACTGCGGCGGCACCTCCCGGATTCCGAACTGCGCGTTGCGGTCGGCATGGCCAAGGGCGCTGACCTGCTGGTCGCGCAGACGGCGTTGGAATTGGGCGTGCGCGTCGAAGCGGTGCTGCCGATGCCGCTGGCGCAATATGCCTCTGACTTCGACCCAGGCACCTTGCAGGTGTTGAAGGGACTGCTGGCCAGGCCCGAAGTCAGCTGCACCGAACTGGCGCCGCCGCCGGTCGCGGCGGGCAACATTGCCGCCAGCCGCGACGCCATGTACGCGAACCTCACCGAGACACTGATCCGCCGCAGCAGCCTGTTGCTGGCGCTGTGGGACGGCAAGCCTGCAATGCTGACCGGGGGCACTGCGGACACGGTGCTGCGCTTCCTCGGCGTGCGCACCGACGCCAGCCAGGCGACCGACAACATCGCCATGGTCGACAGCGCCGAGGACCTCGATACCGCCGAGCGGCTGGTCTACTGGGCGCCGGCTGTGCGCGGCGCGGGCGAGATGGGCGCCGAGACGCGCCCGCCCGGCTTTCTGCGCGGCGTCGGCGACAATGTACTGCAGATGCAGCAGACCATGCCGGCTTCGCTGGTGCACCAGCTGGCGGCGCTCAACCACTACAACAGCGAATACCGGCAGCTGCAGGCGGACGGGAGCCTCGGTGTTCCGGATTCGTTGCTTGCAGCGCTCCCTGCGGACGCGCCGCTGACCCCGGGGCTGCGCCTCGAGGATATCGATGCGCAGTACGGCAAGGCCGACGCCCTCGCCGTTCACTACCAGCGGCGTTCCGACCTGCTGTTCCGGCTGTTCGGCGTGATGACTTTCACCATGGGTCTCGCCTACCTGGCCTACGAGAAGCTGACGGAGTCACGGCTGGTGCTGATCGCCTACCTCGCGGTCATGTTCACCAGCTTCGGCCTCTATTACGTGCTGCACGGCCGGCACTGGTTTGCCAAGCACCTGACCTACCGGGCGCTGGCGGAGACGATGCGCGTGAAGTTCTACCTGCGCCTCGCGAGCGTCGATCATCGCGTCGATGCCACCGAAGTGCTGGCGCTGTCGGGCATTGATCGCTTCCGCGGCTTCAGCTGGATCGGCTACGTGCTGGCAGGCGTCGAAGTGCCGGACCTGCACGCAGCCAACGATGCCGACCTGGACGAGCACCGCCTGCGCTGTGTCGAGCAGCAATGGATCGAGCGCCAGCACCAATATTTCACGCGCAAAGTGGCCAGTCTCGAAAAGAGCAGTAACCGCACCCGGCTATTGCGCAACACGTTGCTCAGCGTGATCCTGGTGGTCATCATGGCGCTGTTCCTGTTTGGCGACGCTCTGCATCACCAGCAATTGGGTTTCGGCATTTCGCTGCAGAACATGCTCACCTTCTGCATGGGTTTCCTGGCCGTGCTGCTGGGCGCCTGGGAACTGCACCAGAACAAGATGGCGACGCGCGAACTGCTGTGGCAGTACCGCAATCAACTGCGGCACTTCGCCCGCGCCCGGCTCGATCTGGCTCGCTTCACGACGCACCGCCGGCGCAACGATGTGCTGGTCGGGCTGGGGAAAGATTCACTGATGGAGAGCTACCTGTGGACGATCCACCGCTACCATCGCGAGCACGAGCCGCCCACTGGCCAATGAGCGGCGCGTACCCGCTCAGTAGTGGGGCGGTGGCTCGTGGGTGGTTGCACTGGCGCCCTGCGGTTCTTCGTGGCCCGCGAGCCGCTCGCTGATGATCCGCAGCCGCTCGCGCAATTCGCCCAGTTCCCGCTGCGCTCGCGTGTGGGCGTCGCTGAGTCCGGCGAGTGCGTCCTCGAGATGCATGAGCTTGATCTCGAGACTCTCAAAGCGCGCCTGGTCGTTCATTTGAGTGTGTATTCGCCCCGAAGTTTGCGGCGCACGGCCTTGCCGCGCAGCCGCGCATAGTCCGGCAAGCCGTTCCGGTAGGGCGGATAATCTTCGCCGCCGATCAGGGGCTCGAGGTAGCGGCGGCAGGCCGCGGTAATGCCGAAGCCGTCCGCGGTGATGAAATCGCGCGGTACGGTCTTCTCGACGTTGGCCACCGACTCGAGCGGCACCGGCACGATCTTCCAGCGGTAGGGCTTCGAGGACAGCCGCTTGATCGCCGGCATCACGCCGTGCTTGCCCTGCACCGCGTATTCAACCGCCGCCTTGCCGACCGCGTAGGCCTGCTCGACGTCGACCTTCGAGGCGATGTGGCGCGCCGCGCGCTGCAGGTAGTCGGCCACCGCCCAGTGGAACTTGTAGCCATGGGCCGCGCGCACCATGTTGGCGACCACCGGGCCGACGCCGCCGAGCTGCGTGTGGCCGAAGGCATCCCTGGTGCCGGCCTCGGCGAGAAACTTGCCGTCGGCATAATGCGCGCCCTCCGAGACCACGATCACGCAGTAGCCG
>JAYUZI010000273.1:0-4713 GCA_043751915.1 Gammaproteobacteria bacterium
GGATCAGGCCGCGTGCGGCGAACAGGTTCAGGGTGTTGTAGACCGTGGCTTTGGAGACTTCCACGCCGCGCGCCTGCAGCGCCTCGGCAATCTGCTCGGCCGATAGGTGCTGCGGCGTGGCCAGCAGGAGTTCCGCGATCCGCAGGCGCTGCGCCGTGGTGCGAATGCCGCAGGCCTGGAGACGCGCCGGAATATCGCCCCCCGCCACAGGTGCCTGTTGTCCGCTTCGGTTCATGGTGCGCTCGTTTTACCGCAGTGCGCGCGGCAACGCAAAAACGACGTGCTCGGGCTTGCCATGAGACTCGGCGGGCGGCGCCCCGCCCCACTCCCGCAGCCGCTCGACCACCTGCTGCACCAGCTGCTCGGGCGCCGAGGCCCCGGCGGTGACGCCCACGGTGGCGATGTCCGAAAACCACTCGCGCCGCAGGTCGTTGGCGTCGTCGACCAGATACCCGGGCACACCCGCGCGGTCGGCGAGTTCGCGCAGGCGGTTGGAATTGGAGCTGCTTTTCGAGCCGACGACCACCAGCAACTGACACTGCTCGAGCAGCTGCTTGACCGCGTCCTGCCGGTTCTGGGTCGCGTAGCAGATGTCTTCCTTGCGCGGCGCCTGGAGCGTGGGAAACCGCTGCCGGAGCGCATCAACTATGGCCGCCGTGTCATCCACCGACAGCGTGGTCTGTGTGACGAAGGCCAAACCGGCCGGATCGCGCACCTCGAGCCGCGCGACATCCGCGATGCTTTCGATCAGCACGATGTGGCCGCCCAGCGATGCATCGAATCGCCCCATCGTGCCCTCGACCTCCGGGTGACCGGCGTGGCCGATCAGCACCACCTCACGCGCCTCGCGGGCAAAGCGCGCGACCTCCATGTGCACCTTGGTCACCAGCGGACAGGTGGCATCAAAAACCTGCAGGCCGCGCCGCTGCGCTTCCTGTTCCACCGCAGTGGACACGCCGTGGGCCGAGAAGATCACGGTGGCGCGATCGGGCACCTTGATCAGTTCCTCGACGAACACCGCGCCGAGCGCGCGCAGGCGCTCCACCACGTTGCGGTTGTGCACCACTTCGTGGCGCACATAGATCGGCGCGCCAAACAGTGCTATGGCGCGCTCGACGATTTCGATGGCGCGATCGACGCCGGCGCAGAAGCCGCGGGGATTGGCGAGCAGGACGCGCATGCCCTACGCTGCGGCTCCGCGGCGGCTTGCCAGCAGCGCGTCGAGCAGCAGCAAGCCGGCGCCGATCGTGATCGCCGAGTCGGCGACGTTGAAGGCCGGGAAATAATGCTCCCGCCAGTGCACCTGCAGAAAATCGATGACGTAGCCCAGACGCAGGCGATCGATGACGTTGCCGAGCGCGCCTGCCAGGATCAGTGCCAGCGCCGCCGCCAGCAGGTTTGCGCGGCGCTCGAGGCGGGACAACCAGATCGTCAGCGATACGCTCACGACTGCGGCCAGGCCGCTAAAGGCCCAGCGTTGCCATCCTGAAGCACTGTCGAACATGCTGAAGGCCGCGCCGCGATTGTGCGCCCGCACCAGGTTGAACACCGGCAGGTAGTAGTGTGCCTCGTACATCTGCAGCGCGCCTTCCACCGCTCGCTTGCTCCATTGATCGAGGCCGATCACCGCCGCGGTCAGCGCCAGCCAGCGCAGCTGCCCGGTAGCCATCACACGCGCCTCGCCCGTCATCAGGCGTACCGGCGCGCTTCGCCCGGCCCCGTGATATTGCCGATGCAGCGCCCACACAGCTCGGAATGCTCGCCCGAATGCCCGACGTCGTCGCAGTGGTGCCAGCAGCGCACGCATTTGGCGGCCGCGGTGCGCTGCACCTGCAGCCACACGCCGCCACCAGCTATTGAAGTTGCTTCCACGGCACCGGGAGGCACGGCCTCGATGAAGTGCACGCGCGCCTTCGAGGTGATCATCACGAATCGCAGTTCATCGCCCAGCACGTTGAGCCGCGCAAACTGCTCGGCCTTGCAGTATACGTCGAGCTCGGCCTGGAGCGGCGCGCCGATCTCGCCGGCCACGCGGAGCCGTTCGAGTTCACGGGCCACGTCGCTGCGCAGCGCGATCAGCGCGGCCCAATCGATGGCAGCCGGCGCCGCGGACGCCGCCGGCAGTTGATGCCAGGTGGAGAGGAACACCGATTCAGCACGCGGCCCGGGCAGCTCGCGCCAGATCTCTTCGGCGGTAAAAGAAAGGATGGGCGCCAGCCAGCGCGCCATCGCCTCGGCGATGTGCCACATCGCGGTCTGCGCCGAGCGACGCGCCGAGCTTGCGGCGGGCGTGGTGTACAGGCGATCTTTGATGATGTCGAGATAGAAGCCGCCGAGGTCCACCACGCAGAAGTTGTGGACTTTCTGGTAGATGAGATGGAACTGGTAATCACGGTAGGCCGCGTCGATCACCGCGTGCAGTTCGCGTGCGCGCTCGAGCGCCCAGCGGTCGAGCGCGACCAGCTGCTCCGCGGGCAGGGCCTGCGCGGGCTCGAATCCGTGCAGGTTGCCCAGCAGGAAGCGCACCGTGTTGCGCATGCGCCGGTACGAATCGCTCATGCGCTTGAGGATTTCCTGCGACAGGCTCATCTCGTTGGAAAAATCGGTCGCCGCCACCCACAGGCGCAGCGTGTCGGCGCCCAGGGTCTTGGTGATGTCCTGGGGCTCGATGCCGTTGCCCAGCGACTTGGACATCTTGCGGCCCTTCTCATCAACCGTGAAACCGTGCGTGAGCACGCCGCGATACGGCGCGCGCGCGTACAGGGCCTCGGACATCAGCAGCGAGCTGTGGAACCAGCCGCGATGCTGATCGGATCCCTCGAGATAAAGATCGACCGGCGAACTGAAATCAGCGCGCAGCGCGGCAACGCACTCGAACGAGAGCCCCGAATCGGCCCACACGTCCATGACATCGACGGCCTTCTCGTACTGCTCCGCATCGGCGCCCAGGAGCTCGGCGGGGTCGAGCGCGAACCAGGCGTCGATGCCCTCACGCTCGACGCGCGCGGCCACCTGGGTGATGAGTTCCGGGGTGCGCGGATGCAGCGCGCCCGTGCTCCGGTGTGTGAACAGCGTGATCGGCACGCCCCAGGTGCGCTGGCGCGACAGACACCAGTCCGGGCGGTTGTCGATCATGCCCGTGATGCGCGCTTCGCCCCACTCGGGCGTCCATTTCACCTGCTTGATGTCGCGCAGCGCGCCGGCGCGCAGGCCGCGGCTGTCCATGCTGATGAACCATTGCGAAGTGGCGCGGAAAATCAGCGGCGTCTTGTGGCGCCAGCAATGCGGATAGCTGTGTGGATGCGGCTCCTGATGCAGGAGCCGGCCGCGCTCGAGGAGCTGCGCGACGATCACCGGGCCCGCGGCGTCCACCTTGAGCCCGGCGACCAGTTCCGTGCCGGGTGCAAAACGGCCGTCCGGCCCCACGGGGTTCACGACCGGCAGGCCGTAGAGCTTGCCGACCGCAAAATCCTCCTGCCCGTGCGCGGGCGCGGTGTGCACCGCGCCGGTGCCCGCTTCGAGCGTGACGTGGTCGCCGAGGATCACGGGCACCTGCTTTGCGAGCCAGGGATGCTCGAGCTTCAGGCCCTCGAGTGCCGCTCCGGTGCAGCGCCCGAGTACCTGCCCCGCGAGGCCGTAGCGGGTCAGACAGGCCGCGAGCAAGCCATCCGCCAGCAGCAGTGCTTCAGTCGCGCCGTTGCGCTCCACGAGCACGCAGGCGTATTCCAAATCGCTCCGCAGGGTCACCGCCTCGTTGGCTGGCAGCGTCCATGGCGTGGTTGTCCAGATCATGAGCGACACCGGCATCGCGCCCAGCTTTGCGGCATCGACACCCAGTCGCCGCGCGAACTCCGCAGCATCGACACAGCGGAACGCGACGTCGATGGCCGTCGAGGTACGGTCCTCGTATTCGACCTCAGCCTCGGCAAGTGCCGAACGGCAATCGAGGCACCAGTGCACGGGCTTGAGGCCGCGATAGAGATGCCCGTTGTCGATGATCTTGCCGAGCGCGCGGATCTGCTGCGCTTCGTAGCGCGGGTCCATCGTCAGGTAGGGCCGCTCCCAGTCGCCGAACACGCCCAGGCGTTTGAAGTCGGCGCGCTGCGAGTCGATCTGCTTGCCGGCGAATTCCCGGCAGGCCGCGCGGAAGGCGCGCGCGTCGAGTTTATGCCCGGGCCGGCCGTGCTTCTTCTCAACCGCGAGCTCGATCGGCAGGCCGTGGCAGTCCCAGCCCGGTACGTAGGGCGCGTCGAACCCGGCGACGGTACGCGCCTTGACGATGATGTCCTTGAGGATCTTGTTGACCGCGTGCCCCAGGTGAATCACGCCGTTCGCATAGGGCGGACCGTCGTGCAGCACGAACGCAGGGCGCCCTTTCGCGGCTTTGCGGATCGAGCCATAGATATCCTGCGCCGCCCAGCGCTCGAGCTGCTTCGGTTCGCGCTGCGCCAGGTCCGCCTTCATCGGAAAATCGGTCTGCGGCAGATTGATGGTGTTCTTGTAGTCGGTCACTGAGTGGGAATCCCTGAGTAGGACGGCGGCGCCAAACGCTCCATTTTAGCCCAGCGGCGCCAGTGCCGCCCGCGCCGCGGCGGCGTCGCGATGCATTTGCGCCACCATGAGCTCGAGGGAGGCGAAGCGCAGCTCTTGGCGCAGGCGCGCGACGAACTCGATCTCAAGCTCGGCGCCGTACAGGTCAGCCTGAAAATCGAA
>JAYUZI010000274.1:0-11844 GCA_043751915.1 Gammaproteobacteria bacterium
GCTTCATCCATACGGCTCCTAGCGCGCGCCGGCGCTCGGCTGCTGCTTCAGCGCGTCCTTCGCCAGCTCGGCAATGCCGCCGATCGAGGCCATGAGTCCGGTGGCCTCCATCGGCATGAAGTACACCTTCTGGTTCGGCGAGGTCGCGAAGGCCTTCATCGCCTCGACGTACTTCTGCGCCACAAAATAGTTGATCGCCTGCACGTTGCCTTTGGCGATGGCCTCGGAAACCACGGCCGTCGCCTTGGCTTCCGCCTCGGCAGAACGTTCGCGGGCCTCGGCGTTGCGGAACGCCGCTTCCTTTGCGCCCTCGGCCTGCAGTACCGCGGCCTGCTTCTCGCCCTCGGCCTTGAGAATCGCCGCCTGCCGGAAACCCTCGGCCTCGAGAATGTTGGCGCGCTTGTCGCGCTCGGCCTTCATCTGCCGGCCCATCGAGTCGATCAGATCCTGCGGCGGCTGGATGTCCTTGATCTCGATGCGCGTCACCTTGATGCCCCAGGGCATGGTGGCGTCGTCGACCACGCGCAGCAACCGATGATTGATGTCATCGCGCTTGGAAAGCGTTTCGTCCAGATCCATGGCACCGACCACGGTGCGGATGTTGGTCATGGTGAGGTTCACGACCGCGAGCCGCAGATTGTCGACCTCGTAGGCCGCCTTGGCCGCGTCCTGCACCTGGTAGAACAACACGGCATCGACGCCCACCATGGCGTTGTCCTTGGTGATGACTTCCTGGCGCGGCACGTCCAGCACCTGCTCCATCATGTTCATGCGCCGCCCGATGCTCTCGAAAAACGGCGTGATCAGGTGGAAACCGGGCTCCATGGTCTTCTTGAAGCGTCCAAAACGCTCGAGCGTGTACTGATAACCCTGCGGCACGGTCAGCCAGGCCTTGGACACGAACATCACCACCGCGATCACGATCGCGATGGGCACGAAATTGATATTGAACCCGAACATGTGAGCTACTCCGGCGGCGATGGCCGCGATGGCCGCGATGCCGGTCAGCATACACCCGCTGGCCGGGAGCGGCGTAAGAGGCTGGAAACTCAGGCTATCAGGCGCCGCTTCTTAAGGTGTACAAGCAGGATCGAGACCGCCACCGGCGTCACGCCCGGCACCCGCGCCGCCTGTCCGAGCGTCGCAGGACGGATCGCGCCAAGCTTCTGCCGCACCTCGTTTGACAGCCCGGCGAGCGAGCGGTAGTCGAGGTCACCCGGCAACCTCGTGTGTTCGTTTCTCTGGGCCCGTTCGATTTCTTCCTGGGCGCGCTCGATGTAACCGTTGTAGCGGGCGCCGACCTCGAGCGCGGTGCGCAGCTGGGGCGCGAGGCGCTCGTCACTCGCCGCCTCGGCTTCCGGCGGTCCGATCAGCTCGAGCAGGTCGTCATAGTTCACGCCCGGCCGCCGCAACAGCTCCATCGCCGTGAGGTCGCGACTCAGCGTCTCGCCGCCCAGCACGCGCGCGCACCAATCGGCCCGCGCATCGCCCGGGCGAATACGTCGTTCCTCGAAGCGCGCGGTTTCGCGCTCGATGGCCTGGTGCTTCGCTTCCTGAAAACGCCAGCGCTCGTCATCGACCAGGCCCAACGCGCGGCCCGTGGGCGTGAGGCGCGCATCGGCGTTGTCTTCGCGCAGCAGCAGGCGATGCTCGGCGCGGCTGGTGAACATGCGATAGGGCTCGGTGGCACCCTGCGTGACCAGATCGTCGACCAGCACGCCCAGATACGCCTCGCTCCGCGCCGGGATCCAGGGCGCCTCGCCGCGGGTCGCGCGCGCGGCGTTGATGCCGGCGAGCAGGCCCTGCGCCGCGGCCTCCTCGTAGCCGGTGGTGCCGTTGATCTGCCCGGCGAAATACAGCCCGCTGACGCTCCTGGTTTCGAGCGAGGCCGCGAGGTCGCGCGGATCGAAATAGTCGTACTCGATGGCATATCCGGGCCGCGTGATATGCGCGCGCCCGAAGCCGGCGATGCTGCGGACGAAGCGCTCCTGTACGTCAAAAGGCAGGCTCGTCGAGATGCCATTCGGATAGATCTCGTGCGTACCCAACCCCTCGGGCTCGATGAAAATCTGGTGCGATTTCCGCTCGGCAAAACGCTGCACCTTGTCCTCGACCGAAGGGCAATAGCGCGGGCCCACACCCTCGATGACTCCGGTGTACATCGGCGAGCGATCGAGCCCTGAACGGATGATGTCGTGCGTCCGCTCATTAGTATGTGTTATGTGACAATTAACCTGTTGTGGATGATCATTGACCCGGCCGAGAAACGAAAACACGGGCAACGGCGAATCGCTGGACTGCAACTCGAGCTGCGAATAATCGACACTCCGGCCATCAATGCGCGGCGGGGTTCCGGTCTTCAGCCGGCCTGTGCGAGGCATTCGTTCTCGTAGCTTCGTTGCCAGTGCGTTCGCGGGCGGATCGCCCGCACGACCACCCTGGTAATTGTCGAGCCCGACGTGGATGCGCCCGCCAAGGAACGTGCCCACGGTCAGCACCACCGCGCGCGCGGCGAAGACGATGCCGGTAACGCCAACCACGCCGCACACCGCGTCGCCCTCGATCACGAGGTCGGCCGCCTCCTGCTGAAACAGTGTCAGGTTCGGCTGGTTTTCGAGGATGCCGCGCATGGCCTGCTTGTACAGCTGCCGGTCGGCCTGGGCGCGCGTGGCGCGCACCGCCGGACCCTTGCTCGAATTCAGCGTCCGCCATTGGATGCCGGCGCGGTCCGCAGCGCGTGCCATGGCGCCGCCCAGCGCGTCGATCTCGCGCACCAGGTGGCCCTTGCCAATACCACCGATTGCCGGATTGCAGCTCATGGCGCCCAGCTGCTCGATGTTCTGCGTCAGCAGCAACGTGCGTGCGCCGCTGCGCGCCGCGGCCAGCGCGGCCTCGCAGCCGGCATGGCCGCCGCCAACGACAATCACATCAATGGACTCGGAAAAACGCATGGAGCATTTTACCTGTCGGCACGCAGCAGCGCCCGCAGGCGCAGCGTATCGCGATCGAACACCGCCAGCAGCGGCGGGCCGCGGCCGCTCATGAGCAAGGTCGTGGCCGCATCGGGCGCCAAACCGCGGACCCGCATCTGCGCCTCGAGCATGGGCTTTTTCTTCAGCAGGCGGGTATCGCGCAGTTTTTCGAGCGACTGAAGATGTGCGCGGAGTTCAGGCAAGCCCTGCTCCCAGGCCTTAAAATAACGCGGCATCTGGATCACGTCATCGCCGCCCGAGATCGCCGCCATCATGATTTCCTTGCTTTCATCTGCATTTTCAGGGAGCGGAGCCCAGACCCAGCGCGGCAGGCTGTACCAGCGGGGTGCAAACCCGGGGTTCTGGCTGATCGCCAGTGCCACCTCGTGCGGATCGAGATCGGAGGCCTGCACGAGCTCCAGGCGGTCTTCCGAAAAGGTGTAGTAGAGCGGCCGGCCCTGCCAAAGCGTGGTGGCACCGTAAGCCAGCGCCGCGAGCTGCACGGCCACGATGATGGCGATGTCGCGGACCAGTTCGCGCCGGGCTTTGGCCGGGTTCGCGATCAGTAGCGTCAGCAGCGGCCCCAATGTCAGATCAACGAATGCCAGGATCGGAACTACGGTGAGCGCATCGCACAGATACCAACCCGGCCACCGATACCACCCCAGATACAGGGCGCCCAGCACCAGCGTCAATACGGCAGCGCTCCCCAGCAGATGCAGACTGAATGCCTTGATGCGGAATTTCATGATTTCACTTGCCGATGCAGAAGCTCGAGAAAATACGACCCAGCAGTTCATCCGCGGTGCCCGCGCCGGTGATCTCACCGAGCGCGCGCTGCGCCGCGCGCAGCTCTTCGGCAACCAATTCGCCGGCCCCGGCCGCGCGACACTGCGCCGCCGCGGCATCCAGGTGTACTGCTGCGACCGCCAGCGCCTCGAGATGCCGGCGGCGGGCCGAGAGCAGACCCGAATCCTGCCTCTGAAAACCGGCGGCTTCAAGCAGGTGTGCGCGCAGCGCATCGAGACCGGCGCCGGTTCGCGCCGAGATTGTGATTGCCGGCACGTCCGCCACAACGAGCGTCGCCGTGGCGCCCGGCTCCAGCAGGTCCGCCTTGGTGTAAACCATCGTAACCGCAGCCGGCAACCGCGCGCGTTCGGCTCGGAAGCCCGTGGCCTGCGGATCGCTCGCGGCATCCACCAGGTAGAGGATCCGGTCGGCCTGCTCCATCGCGGCACGCGCGCGCCGCATACCCTCGGTCTCGATCGCGTCGCCGCTCGCGCGCAGGCCCGCCGTGTCGAGCAGCAGCACCGGGACGCCTTCGATCTGGATGCGCTCGCGCAGCACATCGCGCGTGGTGCCCGGAATCGCCGTGACGATCGCGGCGTCGTGGCCGCTGAGCGCGTTGAGGAGGGTGGACTTGCCGGCGTTGGGGGCGCCGGCAATGACCACCGTCAGCCCTTCGGTGATGATGCGCCCCTGCCGCGCTGCCGCCTGCAGCGCGGCGCACTGCGCGCGCACTTCCGCCAGCCGCTCCGCCAGGGCGCGGTCGGCGAGAAAATCAATTTCCTCGGTGGGGAAATCGATGGTCGCCTCGACATGCGCGCGCAAGCCAGCCAGCGCTTCGTCGAGCGCGCGCACCCGTGCCGAAAATTCTCCCTGCAGCGAGCGGAGCGCGGCGCGGGCGGCGGCCTCACTGCCCGCGTCGATCAGATCGGCGACCGCCTCGGCCTGGGCAAGGTCGATCCGATCGTTGAGATAGGCGCGCTGCGTGAATTCCCCGGGCAGCGCGCGGCGCGCGCCTAAGTTCACGGCGCGCGCGACCAGCGCCTCGATCAGCACCGGCCCGCCGTGACAGTGGAGTTCGAGCACGTCCTCGCCGGTGTAGGAATGGGGCCCGGGAAAATACAGCGCCAGGCCGGCATCGATGGCGGCGCCATCGGCGGCCGCAAAACGCGCCTGGGTCGCGTAGCGCGGCAACGGGAGCCGGCCGAGCAGCGCGCGCGCAATCGGTGCGGCCAGCGGGCCCGAGACCCGTACGATGCCCACGCCGCCGCGTCCCGGGGGCGTGGCCGCGGCGACGATGGTGTGCATGCAGCGCCGGCGGCTAGTTGCGCGCCTTGGTCTGCGCGGCGAGTCGACGGTTGATGTTCCACTGCTGCAGGATCGACAGCACGGTGTTGGTGGTCCAGTACAGCACCAGGCCCGAGGGCATGAAGGCGAACATCACCGGCATGGCGATCTGCATGATCATGAACATCTTCTGCTGCGTCGGGTCACCCATCTGCGGGTTGAGCTTGAAGTTGATGTAGTTCGCCCCCGCCATCATCACCGGCAGGATGAACAGCGGGTCGCGCGCCGACAGATCGCCGATCCAGCCGGCGAACGGCGCCTGGCGCATCTCCACGCTCTCGAGCAGCACCCAGTAGAAGGCGATGAACACCGGGAACTGGATCAGCATCGGCAGGCACCCGGCGACCGGGTTGACCTTTTCCTTCTGGTACAGCTCCATCGTCGCCTTGCCGAGCTTGTCGCGCTGGTCCTTGTACAGCTCCTGCAGCGCCTTGATGCGCGGCTGCAGTGCTTTCATGCGCGCCATCGAACGCATGCTGGCTTCGGAGAGCGGGTAGAACAGCAGTTTCAGCAGCAGCGTGACGATCATGATCGTCCAGCCCCAGTTGCCAAAAATACGATGCACCTGGTCGAGCAGCCAGAACAGCGGTCGCGCCAGGAAACTGAGCTTGCCGTAATCGGTGACCAGATAGAGACGCGGGCTGGCCTGCTCGAGCAGCGCCTGGAGCTTCGGCCCCACGTACAGGGTCTGGTGCAGCGTCGTGCTGGCGCCCGCTGCGAGCTGTTGTGACGGGCCGGTGGCGGCGAGCTGGTACTCGTTACCCTGGGTCGTGAGCACGTAATGCCAGGCCGCGCCGACCGGCGGCACGATGGCGGCGACGAAGTGATGCTGCATGGCCGCGAGCCACCCGCCGTCGATCTGCCGCTCGAGCGTCGGGGGTTCCTTGCCCATCTTGAGCTTCTGGTACTTCTGTCCATCGTCGTAAGCAGGACCCTTGTAGGCGTAGCTTTCCGGGTGGAAGTACGAGGTGGCGACCGGCTCGTTGTTGCGCAGCAGCTGCGCGTACGGCGCGAACTGCCAGGGTGCCGCCGATGCGTTCTGCACGCGGTAATCGAGGCCGATCTGATACTGGCCACGGCGGAACGTGTAGGTCTTGGTGAGCGTGACGCCCTGCCCATCGGTCCAGGTCAGCGGCAATTGCAGCTCGTTCTGGCCGGCACGCAGGCGCAACTCGCCCGTGGTGGCATTGAAGCGCGCCAGGTGCGTGGGCATGCTCGAGCCGGCAGCGCCGGCGAGCCCGGACTGCAGCACGAACAGGCTCGCGCCGCTGTCGCGGTTGAGGAGCCGCACCGGCGTGGCCTCGCCTTTCACCTGCGGATAGGCCGGCAGATCGACGCGGGTCAGCTCACCGCCATCAAGCGCGACCTGCACATCGAGCACGTCGGTGACCACGTGCACCGTCGGCGCCGTCGGCGCCGTCGGAACCACCGCTGCACCGGGCACGGCCGGCGCGACCAGCGCGGCAGGCACGACTGGGGCCGGTGCCGCGACGCCAGCGGCCGGCGGCGGGCTGAGCGATGGTACCGTGCTGCCGAGGCCCACGCCGCCGACGCGCGTGCCGCCACTGGCTTCTGGCGCGGGCGCAGCCGCCACTGCGGGCGCGGGCGGGTAGTCCTGCAACCAGGTCACGTAGTTCACCAGCAGCGCCATGGCGAGCGTTGCCCAGAGAATCACGCGGACGTTAAGCGTGGTGAACATGCGTCGCCTTTGCACAGTGACTGGGTGGCACGGGGTCAAAGCCCCCTGGGTAAAGCGGATGGCAACGGGCGATGCGCCGGACGGCGAGCCAGAGCCCACGCCACGTGCCGTGGATCTGCAGCGCTTCGAGCGCGTACTGCGAACAGCTCGGGTAGTAGCGGCAGCGCGGACCCAGCAACGGGCTCAGGAACCGCTGGTATAACCGGATCGTCCCTTGGACTATTTTGCGGATGACTTTTGTGCCCATGCTTCGTTGATCTGGTTCCACATCCGCTGCAAGGCGCTACGCAATGCCGCTGCTACCGCCGCGCGCGCCGCGGTGCGCGCACCGATCACGATGTCCACCGGCGCCAATCCCGACTGTGCCTGCCGGAAGCTCTCCCGTATCAGCCGCCGCAGGCGATTGCGGTTGACGGCGTTCCCCACGGTCCGTGCGGCAATCGACAGCCCCAGCCGGGCGCTGGCTTGCTCATTGGGACGGACCGTCGCCGTGAGCAGATCGTTCCCGAAGCGGCGCCCTTGGGCATAAGCAGCCTTGAATTCGCCGGGACGGCGCAGGCGCTTGCTGCGCTGGAAGCGCGCGTCACCGGCACGCAGGCCGTCGCTGGACGGGCCTGGCGTAAAAATTCCTTATGGAATCAGCCGCTTACGGCCTTTGGCGCGTCGCCGGGCCAACACCTTGCGGCCATTCTTCGTGGCCATGCGGGCGCGGAAGCCATGCGTACGTGCGCGTCGGACCTTGCTCGGCTGGTAAGTGCGTTTCATGATTCAAGTGGCCCGAAAATTGACCGCAAAATGGGCGGGCAGGGTACGGTCGGGGGGCCGGCATGTCAATACGCGAACGCTTCCGGGGCGGCTTCGGATCGGTATAGACTTCGACCCCTTTTCCCCGCATACCACTCCAAAGGCAGCCGCCCGCTTGAGCGCAACCTGGTCCCGCTGTGTTGGCGCACTCGAAAACGAGCTGCCGGAACAGCAATTCAACACCTGGGTCAAGCCGCTCCAGGCGATTGAAGGGAGCCTGGGATTACGCCTGCTGGCGCCCAACCGCTTTGTCGTCGATTGGGTGCGCAGCAACCTGCTCGCGCGCATCGAGAACCTGCTGCTGGCCGATGGCGGCATGCCGGTGTCCATCGAAATTGGTTCGCGTGAAGCGCCCGCGGGCACCGCGCCTGGCGGCGGCGTGGTACCGGCCGCGCCTGGTGCCGTCCCGATTACGCGCCTCGCTGCTTTTCACGGCGTACCGCTGAACCCGAATTTCACCTTCGACAGCTTCATCGAAGGCAAGAGCAACCATTTCGCCAAGGCCGCCGCGCAGCAGGTGGCTGAAAACCCGGGCTCGGCCTACAACCCGCTGTTCATCTACGGCGGCGTCGGCCTCGGCAAGACACACCTGATGCACGCCATCGGCCATCTGATCCGCGAACGCAATCCCGGTGCGCGCATTGCCTACGTACACTCCGAGCGTTTTGTCAGTGACATGGTGCGCGCCCTGCAGCACAACAGCATCAACGAGTTCAAGAACACCTACCGCTCGCTCCACGCGCTGCTGATCGACGACATCCAGTTCTTCGCCGGCAAGGATCGTTCGCAGGAAGAATTTTTTCACACCTTCAACGCGCTGATCGAAGGTCAGCACCAGGTGATCCTCACCTGCGACCGCTATCCGAAGGAAGTCGACGGCCTGGAAGAACGCCTGAAATCGCGCTTCGGCTGGGGCCTGACGGTCGCGATCGAGCCGCCGGATCTGGAGACCTGCGTCGCGATCCTGCTCGGCAAGGCGCAGCTCGTGGGCGTGGCGCTGCCCGAGGAAGTGGCTTTTTTCATAGCGAAATGCATCCGCTCGAACGTGCGCGAGCTGGAGGGCGCACTGCGCCGCGTGATCGCCAACGCCAGGTTTCTCGGACGCCCGATTACGCTGGAATTTGCGCGCGAGGCGCTCAAGGACCTGCTCACCTTGCAGGCGCGGCTGGTGACCGTCGAGAACATCCAGAAAACGGTCGCCGATTACTACAAAGTGCGCATCGCCGACCTGCTGTCCAAGCGCCGCAGTCGCTCGGTGGCACGCCCACGGCAAGTGGCGATGGCGCTCGCCAAGGAACTCACCACGCACAGCCTGCCGGAAATCGGCGACGCCTTTGGTGGCCGTGACCACACCACGGTCATGCATGCCTGCAAGCGCATTCGCGAGCTGCGCGAAAGCGAACCGCGCATCCAGGAGGATTTCACAGCCCTGTTGAGAACCCTGGCAGGATAGCGGGGTATTTCCTGTGGGTAAAATTGTGGAGCCTTTTGCGCACAGTTCGTCCACAGGCTGCGCCGCCTGTTGTGGTCCAGGTCGACGGGCATGTGGGACCGAAAATTTCGGCGTATTGGCATCGGAAAGCGGTTGTCCCCGATCTTCACAGGCCTAATAATCATTACTGTCTTAACTCCTAAGAAGAATCTAAATCTATGAAAGTCTCCGCGTCGCGTGAGAGTCTCCTCGCCCCGCTCCAGAGCGTCATCGGTGTCGTTGAACGCCGGCAGACCATGCCCGTGCTTGCGAACGTACTGTTGGTGGCGCGTGGCGATAAACTCACGGTCACCGGCACGGATCTGGAAGTCGAGCTCATGGCGGCGACTACTGTTACGGTGCAGCAGGCCGGTGATGTCACGGTGCCGGGCCGCAAATTACTGGAGATCATGCGCACGCTGCCCGAAAAGGCGACCGTGTCGCTGGTGCGCGAAGCCGAGCGCGTGGTGGTGAAGGCCGGGCGCAGCCGCTTTACGCTCTCAAGCCTGCCGGCAAGTGAATTTCCGGTGATCGAGGAAATCAACGCCAAGCAGGTGATTCGCGTCGGCCGCGAACATTTCCGGCGGCTCATCGAGAAAACGCATTTCGCAATGGCGCAGCAGGACGTGCGTTATTACCTCAACGGTACAATGCTCGAGACCTCCGGCAAGACACTGCGCGCCGTCGCGACCGACGGTCACCGGCTCTCCTTGGCCGAAACCGAACTGGCGGAGGCCGGTCAGAGTGGTCAGCAGGTCATCGTGCCTCGCAAAGGCATCCTGGAGCTGCAACGTATCCTGGGTGGCGAAGGTGAGCTGGAGCTGAGTATTGGTTCTAATCACGTTAGAGCCCAGATCGGCGACATTCGCTTCACTTCCAAGCTTATTGATGGCAAGTTCCCAGAATATGGCCGTGTCGTACCCGCCAAGCCACCGTTTACGATGAGCGCCGCCCGGGACGTGCTGCGGCAGGCTTTACAGCGCACATCGATCCTTTCGAACGAGAAGTACCGCGGCGTACGACTGACCTTCGGGGCTAATCTCCTGACGATCCAGGCCCATAACCCGGAACAGGAGGAAGCGGAAGATCAGATCGAGGTGAGCTACAGCGGTACCGAAATGGAGATCGGCTTCAACGTCACTTACCTGCTCGATGCACTCGCGGCCATCGATGTCGATACCGTCGATGTAGCGCTGACCGACTCAAATTCGAGTTGCCTGATACGCGCGCCAGGCGACAATTCAGTGAAATTCGTCGTCATGCCGATGCGGCTCTAAGCCGGGCACGTGAGCCTGCTGGCGCTCGAGGTCGAGGGCCTGCGGTGCCTTGCGCCGAGCAGGCTCGAGCTGCACCCCCACGTGAACCTCGTTACCGGCGCCAACGGCGCCGGCAAGACTTCGCTACTCGAGGCCATCTATCTCCTGGGCCGTGGACGCTCGTTCCGCACCCGCCTGACTGAACGCCTGATCGCACATCAGGCCGAAAGCCTGATGGTCATCGGCCGCACCGACGACTCCACGTTTCCGACCATCGGCCTGGGTTTTCACCGCAAGGACGGGCTCCGAGCCCGGGTCGCTGGCCGGGACGCAAAATCCCTTGCGGAGCTATCGGAAGCCTTTCCTGTCCAGGTGGTCGACCCCGGAATCCATCGTCTGGTGGAAGAGGGCCCGGCTTACCGACGCCGCTGGCTGGATTGGGGAGTGTTCCACGTGGAACCTGGTTTCGTGGCCGCATGGACGGACTACGCTCGTGCCCTCAGGCAGCGTAACGCCGCCCTGAAGTCGGGCAGCGATCCTTGCCCCTGGGAACCGGAGTTGGTGCGGTTGGGAACGGTACTTTCCGCTGCGCGCGCCCGCACCATGACCCTGCTTGAGCCGTATTGGCAGCAGACGCTCGCCGCCGTGCTGGGTGAACCGGTGACACTGGGGTACTACCAGGGTTGGAGCCAGGAACGGGCCCTGGCAGAGTCATTCGCGACGCACCGGGAGCGCGACGCGGAGCGGGGGAGTACGGGTACCGGCGCCCACCGTTTTGATGTTCTGCTTCGAATCGACGGACGCGCCGTGCGGGAGGTGCTATCCCGCGGGCAGCAGAAACTACTCGGGGCGGCTCTGGCGCTGTCGATGGCTCGGTTGGCCGGCAGCGAAGATCGGCGTCCTCCGACGCTGCTCCTGGACGACCCGGCCGCCGAGCTCGACCGCGATCATACCGATGCCCTGGTCGGCGAAATCCGCAGAATGAAGGGCCAATTGATCGTCACGGCGCTGCATCCCGAGGAAGGCAGGTTCGGCACGCCTGACAAGGCGTTTCACGTGGAACATGGCCACGTTACCACGCTATAATAACAGTATGGTAACAAGGGCCTTTGCATGACAGCATCCGACGTCTACGATTCCAGTAAAATCAAGGTCTTAAAGGGTCTTGATGCAGTGCGGAAAAGACCCGGTATGTACATCGGGGATACCGACGACGGCAGCGGCCTGCACCACATGGTTTTCGAGGTCGTCGACAACGCCATAGACGAGTCGCTGGCCGGCCATTGCGACCGCATTACCGTCACGATTCATGCCGACGAATCCGTCACCGTCACGGACAACGGGCGTGGCATTCCGGTCGACATCCATCCGGAAGAAGGACGCTCGGCAGCCGAGGTCATCATGACCGTGCTGCACGCGGGCGGAAAATTCGACGACAGTTCCTACAAGGTTTCGGGCGGGCTGCACGGCGTGGGCGTTTCGGTCGTCAATGCGCTGTCCGACACGCTG
>JAYUZI010000275.1:0-8378 GCA_043751915.1 Gammaproteobacteria bacterium
TACACCGATCCGGCGACGCCGGTCGCCAAGCGCACCAACTATGCGCTGCGCGAGGAGGCGCTGGCGCTGCGTAGTACGGGGCAGCAGCAGCCAACGGCGGTGCTGACACACGGCGCCAACCCCGGCCTGGTGTCGCATTTCGTGAAACAGGCCATGGTCAACATCGCCGCCGACCTGAAACTCGACGCCGGCAAACTGGCGACCCGCGAGGACTGGGCGGCGCTGGCGCAGAAGCTCGACGTGCGCGTCATCCACGTCGCCGAGCGCGACACGCAGGTGTCATCGATTCCGAAGGAACCCAACGAGTTCGTCAATACCTGGTCGGTGGACGGCTTTGTCTCGGAGGGCTCGCAGCCGGCCGAACTGGGCTGGGGCTCGCACGAGCGCAATTTTCCGCGCGACGGCAAGCGCTTCGAATTTGGCTGCGGCGCGGCCATTCACCTGATGCAGCCGGGCGTCGACACGCGGGTGCGCAGCTGGGCGCCGCTGGCCGGTTCGTACCACGGGTTCCTGATCACGCACGGCGAGGCGGTTTCGATCGCCGATTACCTGACCTCGCGCACCGACCCCGCCGAGATCTACCGGCCGACGGTGCACTACGCCTACCATCCTTCCGATAACGCGGTGCTCTCGGTGCACGAATTCGCGGGGCGCAACTACACCCTGCAGGACCGTAAGCGCATCATGATGGACGACATCACGACCGGTATCGACGAGCTGGGCGTGCTGCTCGGGGGCCACAAGAAGAACGCCTACTGGTATGGCTCGCAGCTGTCGATCGACGCAGCGCGCAAGCTCGCTCCACACAACAGCGCGACTACGCTGCAGGTCACGGTCGCGGTGCTTGCCGGGGTCGTGTGGGCCATGGAAAACCCCAATCGCGGCGTGGTCGAACCCGATGAGATGGACTACCAGCGCTGCCTCGGGATCTGCATGCCTTACCTGGGGCCGGTGGTGGGTCAGTACACCGACTGGACGCCGCTGAGTGATCGGGAGCGGTTGTTCCCGGAGGACCTGGACAAGTCGGATCCGTGGCAATTTAAAAACGTAAGAGTCAGCTAAAACAAAGTTGCCGGCGGGTAGGTGATTTCCACGACGGTGTAGGTTTGCTCGCCGCCGGCAAGCGCCACGGTCACTTCGGCGTCGAGGGGCTTTCCCAGCAGCGCCTTCGCCAGCGGGGCGTCCATGCTGATGCCGCCCGGTTCCTGGTCGAATTCATCGGGACCCACAATGCGGTAGCTGCGGGCTGCGCCCGCGGGCGTTTCCAGCGTGACGCGGGCGCCGAAGAACACCCGGCGAGGGTCGCTTGGCGGGGCATTTACCACGACCATCCCCTCCAGGCGTTTGCGCAGGTGCCGGACGCGCGCATCGATTTCCCGCAGGCGGCGTTTACCGTAGGTGTAGTCGGCGTTTTCCGAGCGATCGCCCTGGGCGGCGGCGGCGGAAACCGCGGCGGTGACCCGCGGGCGCTCGAGGCGCCACAGGGTTTCGAGTTCGGAGCGCAGCCGGCGCTCGCCCGCCGGTGTGATGTACTTCGAACTTTGCGGCTGGGGAGGGCGGTATCGGCTCACGGGTGGCTCCGGAAGGGAAGTATCTGTGCGGCGGCTCACAGCCCGGGGGCGGAAGCCAAGGGTAGGCTCCGTACCCATGGGTAGCAGGTATTACGCCCATTTTATCGCCGAGTCGCCCAGTGTGGCGCAGGCCGGTGAATGGAGTGGAATCGTTGAACTGACACGACCGCTGCGCCGGCGCGCCGAGGAGCGCGAGCTCTCGCAGGTGCTGGCCGGCAGCATGGACCTCGACGCGGAGGAGATACGGATTCTCGACTGGGCCTACCTGCACTGAAACGGATTCTCGACTGAGCAGCTGACCGATCCCCTGGCGGACTTTACTCCCCCTCTTGTAAGTCCGCTCCTCCAATGCCCCGGCTTGCCGGGGCATTTTTTATGGGTCATCGTGGCCGCGTGAATTCCGCCGCACCGCCTGACTGCCTCCTGGATGGACATCGCGCCCGCTGGCTCCGCAACGGCGTAGCCACGTTTGCGGCCCTGGCAACGCTGATCGCGGGCGCGCGCGAGTCGATTTGCCTTGAGACCTACCTGGTGCGGCCCGGCGTACCGGCGCTCACGATGCTGGCAGCCCTGCTTGCCGCCCGCGCGCGCGGCGTGCGGGTGCGGGTGCTGTACGACGCCTTCGGCTCCGAGGGCCTGCCGCCGGGCTTCTTTGCCCCGCTCGAGGCCGCCGGCGGGGAGGTGCGGGTATTCAGCCCGGCGCGGCGCCTGCGGCTGGCGTTTCGCGATCACCGCAAGCTCCTGGTGTGCGATGCGCGGCGCGCCATTGTCGGCGGGCACAATATCGGTCCTGAATATACCGGCGACGGTGTTACGCACGGCATGCTCGACCTGGCACTGCAGATCGAAGGCCCCATCGCCGCCCTACTGGCAGTCAGCTTCGAGGCGATGTACGCGCTGGCGCCGATGAATCGCGAGGCGATTGGCGCGTTTCGTGCCACGGTGCGTACGCTGCCGACCGGGACCGGGGCCGTGAGCCTCCTCACCAGTGGTCCCGGGTGGCGCGCCGGCCACCTCAGCCGGGTCCTGCGCATGGATCTGACGCGCTCGCGCTCGGTGCACTGCATGTCGGGCTATTTCCTGCCGCCCACCCGCATGCGCCGCGCGCTGCGCCGCTGTGTGGCCGAAGGCGGACAGGTGCAGCTGCTCCTCGCGGGCAAGAGCGACGTGCCGGCGGCGCGCTACGCGGCCGAACACCTGTACGGCAAGATGCTGGCCGGTGGCGCCCGGCTCTACGAGTACCAGCCGCAGGTGCTGCACGCCAAGCTCTTTATTGTCGATGAGACGGTCTACGTCGGTTCCTGCAATCTCGACCGCCGGAGCCTCAATGTGAACTATGAGCTGCTGCTGCGGCTGGAGTGGCCGGAGCTGGCGGCGCAGGCGCACGAATTGTTCGACTCAGCCCTCGCCCACAGCACCGAGGTGCCGGCCGCCGCCTGGCGCGGACGGCGGCAATGGTGGGAGCGACTGCGTTCCAGCGCCGCCTACTGGCTGTTCACGCGGGTCGATCGGTTCCTGGCGCGCCGGCCGCTGCGCTCGCTCGGCTAGCGAACGCCACCCATTGCCGGTATCTTGAGGGTCGGCAAAGGCGGAGGATGTGAACATGCAAGCGATCCGGGTGATGTTGTGCGTTGCAGCGGTGGCGTTGTTGAGCGGTTGTGGTTACAACCGGATCCAGACGCAGGACGAATCGGTGAAGGCTGCCTGGTCCGAGGTGGTCAACCAGTTCCAGCGTCGTGCCGACCTGGTACCGAACCTCGTCAGTACGGTCAAGGGCTTCGCCCAGCAGGAAAAGAGCGTGCTGCTCGGCGTCACCGAGGCACGCGCCAAGGTGGGCACGATTCAGGCGACGCCCGAACTGATCAATGACGCAGCCGCGTTCAAGAAATTCCAGGCCGCGCAGGGCGAGCTGTCGCAGGCGCTCAAGAGCCTGATCGCGGTCACCGAGAATTACCCGGAGCTCAAGTCCGACCAGAATTTCCGCGACCTGCAGGCGCAGCTCGAGGGCACCGAAAACCGCATCGCCGTGGCGCGCAAGCGCTATATCGACGCGGTGCAGGAGTACAACGTGACGATCCGCTCGTTCCCGAGCAATCTCACGGCGATGATCTTCAAGTACCAGACCAAGCCGAATTTCGCGGTCGAGAACGAGGCGGCGATCACCAAGCCGCCGAGCGTCGACTTCGGCGCTGGCGCGGCTGCGCCGGCCGGCACACCCGCCGGACAATAGTGACAAGGACCCGACGGCTGGCGGCGCGCCTGCTGGCAGCGTGTCTGCTGGCGACGTGTCTGCTGGCCGCCGCCGCGCCGCTCGCCGCGCAGACGCCGCTGCCGGTACCCAGGCTCGAGGCGCGCGTGACCGACCTGACCGGCACGCTCACCGCCGGCGAGCAGGCGGATCTAGAGCAGCAACTGGCCGCCTTCGAAGCGCGCAAGGGCGCGCAGATCGCGGTGCTCGTGGTCGCCACGACGGCGCCTGAGGCGATCGAGCAGTACTCGATCCGGGTAGCCGAATCCTGGAAGATCGGCCGCAAGAAGACGGATGACGGCGTGCTGCTGCTGCTGGCGAAGGACGACCACGCCACCCGCATCGAAGTGGGCTACGGCCTCGAAGGCGCGCTCCCGGACGCCACCGCCAACCGCATCCTCGATGAGACCATGATTCCGCTGTTCCGGCAGGGGCAGTATTTCGCCGGCATCAATGCTGGCGTTGCCCAGATCATGAAGGTGGTCGACGGGGAGCCCCTGCCGCCGCCGGATGTCAGCTGGAAGGGCGCTGGCAACGACCTGGGCAGAATGCTGCCGGCGCTGTTCATCGGCTTCATGGTAGCGTCGTCGATCCTGCGCGCGATTTTTGGGCGTATGGGCGGCGCGGTGGCAACCGGCGGCGTGCTGGGAATCATCGCCTGGGTTTTTAGCCAGGTCGTGTTGGCGGCCTTGGGCGTGGCCGTCCTGGCCTTCTTGCTGTCGCTGGTCTTCGGCATGCGTGGCCCGGGCTGGAGCTCGGGCGGTCGAGGCGGCTTTGGCGGTGGTCTGGGCGGTGGGTTCGGTGGCGGCGGGTTTGGCGGGGGTGGCGGGAGTTTTGGCGGCGGGGGCGCTTCCGGGCGGTGGTGAAATTGCTGCAACGACTGTGGCGTCACTGGCGCGCGTACCTGCGGCCGGCGCGACGGCTCCTGCCCGAGGCGGCGCTGGCGCAGATAGAAGCGCAGATACGCGCGGCGGAGGCGACGCACGCGGGCGAGATCCGCGTCGTCGTCGAGACTTCGCTGTCCTTCCCGCAGCTGTGCCACGGCCTGAGCGCGCGAGCGCGCGCCGTGCAGCTGTTTGCGGCGCTGCATGTCTGGAACACCGCGCACAACAACGGCGTGCTGGTCTACCTGCTGCTGGCCGACCGCGCTGTCGAGATCGTGGCCGACCGGGCGATCGCCGCGCACATACCCGCGGCCGAATGGGCCGCAATGTGCGCCGAAGTCGCCGAGCGCTTCCGGCAGGGCGACGCCGCAGCCGGCTGCGGCGTGGCGGTGCGGAGCGTCGCCCTGCGCATGGCGCGCCATTTCCCCGCGGCGGGCGGCGATGGCAACGAACTGCCCAATCAGCCCGTACTTCTCTAGAATTGAGCCGATGAGACCACTGACGACCTGGATTCGAACCGCTGCCTTGCTCACTGCACTCGGCCTGGCGGGCTGCTCGCTGCTCAGTGCGCCCTGGTCAAAGGCGCCGCCACCGCCACCACCGGAGCCGGTCGTGGCGCCGCCGCCGGAGCCGGTGCCGCCGCCGCCGGTAGCCACCCACAAATTCGAGCTCAGCGACCCCAAGGACGATGTCTACGGCGCGGTGCAGCTCACCACCGCAGGCAAGGAAGACACGCTGCCGGACGTCGCGCGGCGCTTCAACGTGGGCTATGAGGAAATCGTGCGCGCGAATCCGGGGGTCGATCCATGGATTCCGGGCGTCGGGCGCAAGCTCGTCGTGCCGACCCAATTCGTGCTGCCCAATGCGCCACGCGAGGGCATCATCATCAACCTTGCGGCGATGCGGATCTATTATTTTCCGAAACACAAGAGCGATGAACCGCAGCTCGTCTACACGCATCCGATCGGTGTCGGCAAGGTTGGTTGGCAGACGCCCGAGGGTGTTACCAAGATCATTTCGCGTGAGGAAAACCCGACCTGGCGGCCCAGCGCCGGGGTGCGCAAGGAGCACGCCGCGAATGACGACCCAGTGCCGGCCGTGGTGCCGCCAGGGCCGGACAATCCGCTCGGCAAGTACAAGTTCACGCTCGGCTGGCCTGAGTACCTGATTCACGGCACCAACAAGCCCTACGGCGTCGGCCTGCGCTCCAGCCACGGCTGCATCCGCCTGTATCCGGAAGACATCAAGAAGTTCTTTGAAGCCGTGCCGCTGGGCACACAGGTGCGGGTCGTCAACCAGCCGTTCCTGTTTGGCTGGCACGACGGGCGCCTGTACCTGCAGGCCTACACGGTGTTTGAAGACGATGCGCGCAACTGGAGCAAGGCGCAGCAGGCGCTGTTGCGTAAATCGCTGTCGCCACGACTCGAGAAGCTGCTGAAGGCAGCGGGTACGAAGATCGACTGGGAGGCGGTCACGCAGGTCGCCAACGCGCCGCGCGGCCTGGCGGTGCCCGTGAGCGCCACGGCGGGCACGGTCGATGCCGTGCTCGCGGCCGCGCCGCTGGTCCAGAACCGCATTCCCGATGGCGCCAACTGGGACGGTGCCGACGAAGTGGACGCGGACCAGCAGAGCTTCCAGCAGCTGCAATCCGAGCGCGAGCCCCAGCCCCAGGCGCAAACCGCACCCCAGCCGGTCCCGAGTGACCATGCAAGTCCCGTCAGTCCCAGCGGCTGAAGCGGCTCAGGCGTCGTTGCCGGCGCCGATCGAGCGGTTGGCGACCGCCGTGACGGCCTTCGTCGGCCGCGCCCTCAAGGGGCCGCTGAACACCCCGACCGCGATCAGCAGTTTCGCCGAATTCCAGCGCCAGTTCGGCGGCTTGTGGCAACCCTCGACGCTGGGCTACGCGGTCGAGCAGTATTTTGAGAGCGGCGGCCGGCAGGCGCTCATCGTCCGGGTCGCCAACGGCGCGCGCGCGGCCACGCTGCGTCTCCCGGCTGGCAACGGTGAATTGCTGATGCAGGGGCGGCAGCCTGGTACGCGCGAATACCTGCGCGCCTCGGTCGATTACGACGGCATTGGCGCCGCCGACGCCGACCAGTTCAACCTGGTGCTGCAGCGACTCCAGCTGCCCGGCTCCGAGCTGGTGGAGGCGCAGGAAATCATGCGCCGGGTCTCGGTGCTGCCCGGCAGTGAACGCTCGATCGAGCGCCTGCTGGTTCGCTCCCGCCTGGTGCGCCTCGCGGGGCCGCTCCCGGCCGAGCGGGCGGCACGCACGCTGCCGACGCAATCGGGCGGCGCCGCCGGTTACGTTGCTGCCAACAGCGACGGGGCCGATGGCGCGGATCTCACGGACTACGACCTGATCGGGGACGCCGGGGCCGGGACCGGATTGTTCGCGTTGTGCGGCGGCCCGCGCTTTGAACTGTTGTGCGTGCCGCCGCTCTCACGCACCCAGGATATCGGCATGGCGACGCTGCATGTGGCGACGCGCCTGTGCCGGGCGCAACAGGCGCTGCTGCTGGTGGATCCGCCCGCCAGCTGGGACAGCATCGAGGCCGCGATTGCCGGTGCCGCGCATTGGGTTTTCCAGAGCGAGCAGGCCGTGCTGTATTTTCCACGGCTGCTGGCGCCCGATCGCCTGCGCGGCCGCACCGAAGTGTTCGCGGGGTGCGGCGCCGCCGCGGGCCTGATCGCGCGGGGCGATGCGACCCACCCGCCGTGGAGCGCCGCGGCGGGCGAGACACCGCTGCTGCGCGCGCCGCTCCGGCCGCAGTTCGTGCTGGACGAGGTGCAGCGCGCGCGCCTCGCGCAGCTCGGCGTGAACTGCTTTGATCACGTGCGGCCGGGCATCGGGGCCGTGCGCAGCGCGCGCACGCTGCTGGCCGAGAACGCCGTCCGTGGCGAATCGCGCTACCTGCCGGCGCGGCGACTGACCCTGTGGCTGCAGGCCTGCGTGCTCGAGGGCACGCGCTGGACACGGCTCACCAGCGGCGGCCCTGCGCAATGGCAACGTGTGCACGCACAGGTCGAGGCCTTTCTGGAAGGCCTTGCCGGCGAAGGCGCGTTTGCCGGGCGCGATAGCGATGAGCGCTATTTCGTGATCTGCGATGCGCGCCTCAATCCTGCCGAGGCCGTGGCGCAGGGTCGCTGCCGCCTGCTGTTCGGCTTCGCCGCCTGGCGACCCGGCGAATTTCAGTCCTGCCTGGTGACGCACGAGCGCAGCGGCAGCAGCGTACGCGCGGTCACCATCAACCGCCTGGCCACCTCCGGAGCACGCGTCGGCGAGGAAATCGAGACCTCGATCCTGCGCCAGCTGGCCGCCGACCCGCACCGCCAGAGTATGATTGCGCCCCGTGAGCCATGAATTCGCAGCAGACAGGGCGTAGCCGTGCCGGAACGATATGTCATTTTTTCCCATGGGCGGGATGGCGAGCCGTGGAGCCGGAAGATTACCGGCCTGGCGGAGATCGCCCGCACCGAGGGCTACCACGCCGACTCGCTCGACTACCGCGGCATCGACTCGCCCCGTGACCGGGTCACAAAACTCGTCGAGCACTGCCAGAAATTGCCGGGGGAACTGGTGCTGGCCGGCTCCAGCCTCGGCGGCTACGTCGCCGTGGCCGCCGCCTCGCTCCTGCACGCGCGCGGCGTGTTCCTGCTGGCACCGGCCCTGCT
>JAYUZI010000276.1:0-2872 GCA_043751915.1 Gammaproteobacteria bacterium
GGCTGGCTTGGCCTTGAACATCATCTTTTCGCCGGTGAAGGGGTTGACGCCTTCACGGGCCTTGGTGGCGGGCTTCTTCACCACTTTGAGCTTGAGCAGCCCGGGAAGCGTGAACAAACCGTTGCCACGCAGGCTCTTCTTGACGATCCCGTTCAGGGAATCGAACACTTCGTTGACCTGCTTGCGGGAAAGCTCGGTGTCTTTTGAAATCGTCGCCAGGATCTCCGACTTGGTCGGCGCCCCACCTTTCTTCGCCATTGCTAATCTCCTCGAGTTTGGCTGTCAGTTCGAAAAAATTCACGGATTGCGTGAATCGGAGCGCAACATAACACAAGCAACGTTCGGCGCAAATGCCTTTTTTTCTAGGCTTTGGAGCACAAGGCGTCGGTGCTGTGCGACGGCCCGCGGGCTGCGTCTCGACGCGCAGTGCAGATGCGCGGCTAAACCTCTGGCTGGATTGGCAGTTGCGCAGCGCCTGCGCGTGTGCATGCGGGCGCTGCGCGGCGCTCTAGCGCACGAGAATCAGCAGCGCCTGGATGAGAATTCCTGCCCACAGGGGCGACAGATCAAGGTTGGCGAGCGGCGGAATGAGCCGGCGAAACGGCCGCAGCACCGGCTCGCACAGCGCCGTGAGCACCGCCTGCGCCGGCGAATAGGTGCCCGGCGCGATCAGCGACAGTGTCGCGTACAGGAAGATGGCAAAGAAGTAGATCCACAGCACGGTGCGCAGGATCTGCAGCGCGGCCAGAGCGGCCCACGGCGCCGCCTGCGGCAATCCCAGCCCGCCAAGCAACGTGGGCATGCACACCCGCACCAGCGCGAGCACGACGACGATGACGACCGAGGCGGTGTCCAGCCGGCCCACCGCCGGGAGCACGCGCCGCAGCGGCGCCAGCAGTGGGCTGCCAAGCTGCACGATCGCCCGCACCAGCGGGTTGCGGAAGTCGGCCCTGGCCCATTGCAGCAGGAGCCGCAACAGAAATACGAACTGCGCCACGCTCAGCAACGAGTCGATCAGGAACAGCAGTGCGGCCATGGTGCGATCGTTTCCCGTTCAGTCGGGAGCGCTTGCGGCCCGCGGGCGCCCGAGCTGCGCCGCGAGCTCCGCGCTCCGGTGTGTGGCCGCGGCAACGGCGGCGGTGACCAGTTTATCGAAACCACCGGCCTGCAGTGCTGCCAATGCCGCGGCAGTGGTGCCGCCCTTGCTGGTGACGGCTTCGCGCTGTTCGGCCAGCGTCATGGCTCCCGCGGCCAGCGCACCGGCGCCACACAGCGTCTGCCGGGCCAGCAGTTGCGCCGTCCCCGCATCCAGCCCCTGGGCCACGGCGGCTGCGGCGAGGTGTTCGGCCAGCAGGAAGAAATAAGCCGGGCCGCTTCCCGAAAGCGCGGTCACGATGTCGAGGTCGGATTCACGCTCCACCCAGACGGCAAGACCCGCGGTGCCGCAGAGCTGGGCGGCGAGCGCGCGGGCTGCCGGATCGACCGCCGGTGTCGCGTAGAGCGCGGTGGCGCCGGCGCCGACCAGCGCGGCGCGGTTCGGCATGGCGCGCACGATGGGGAGCCCCGGACAGAGCGCGGCCAGATCGGCTACGCGCAGGCCCGCGGCGATCGACAGCAGCAGCGGGCATTGCCGCGCGAGCGTCGCGGCCAGCCCGCTCAGCAGTTCCGGCACTTGCTGCGGCTTTACGGCGAGCACTACCAGGCCGGCGCCGGTAACCACCGCCCGATTGTCCGCCAGCGCCGTGACGCCGTACTCGCGCACCAGGGCCTCGCGCTGTGCCGCGACCGGCTCGCCAACCCGCAGCTGCGAGGCGACAAAACCCTCGCGCAGCAGGCCCTGGATCATGGCCCGTGCCATGTTGCCGCCGCCGAGAAAGCTGATCTGGATAGCTGGATTCACGGGGCGGCATTCTACGGGCTAGGGCTGCCTGGTGCGCGCACCAAACAGTGCCGTGCCGACGCGCACCAGGGTCGAGCCGGCGGCTATGGCGGTTTCGAAGTCGCCGCTCATGCCCATCGACAAGGTGTCGAGCGCGGCGCCAGCGCGATTGAACTGGTCATACAGGGCGCGCACCGCGCCAAAGCGTTCGAGCTGCTGCGCCGCGCTGAGCCCTTCGGGCAGCATGCACATCAGGCCGCGCAGTCGCAGGCGCGGGAGCGCAGCGATGGCGGTCACCAGCGCCGGCGCTTCCGCCGCGCTGGCGCCGCCCTTGGTGGCGTCAGCGATGAGTTTGACCTGCAGGCAGACATTGAGCGGCGGAGCCAGCTGCGGCCGCTGCGCGGCGAGGCGCTCGGCGATGCGCAGCCGGTCGACGCCGTGCACCCAGGCGAAGCGTTCGGCGATCGTCCGCGTCTTGTTGGCCTGCAGTTGCCCGATGAAATGCCAGCTGAGTTCCATGCCGGACAGGGCCGCCAGTTTCGGCAATGCCTCCTGCAGGTAGCTCTCGCCGAAGTGTTCGACTCCGAGCTGCGCCAGCGAGCGCACGGCCTCGGCGCCGTGGCCCTTGCTCACCGCCAGCAGCGTGACACAGTTCTCATCCCGGCCGGCGGCGCGGGCTGCCGCGGCGATGCGCGCGCGCAACGCCCGAAGCCGCACCGCCAGGTCGTCTGCGAGTGCTGAATTCTGCGGACCGATTAACATATTGAGGACCTGGCCCCTCCGTTATACTGCGTCAGCACGTGGCCTTCATAGCGCGCAGCCTGGCGAGGAAATCTGATGGCGGTCGATATCGCGCAACTTCTGGCGTTTGCCGTCAAGAATAACGCCTCTGACCTGCACCTGTCGGCGGGGGTACCGCCGATGATCCGCGTCGACGGCGACGTCAAGCGTATCAACATGCCGGCACTGACCCACAAGGAAGTGCACGGCATG
>JAYUZI010000277.1:0-6119 GCA_043751915.1 Gammaproteobacteria bacterium
TCAACGAATCACCGCACAGGGGGTTGTGGCCCACGGCCTCGGCGTCCGCCGGCTCGAGTCGGCCGAAATTACGGGGACTGCGGTTGTGATCGAGGATCACATCGCGGTACAGGTCGCGGATATCCATCAGGCGAATACCTCACGCACTTTCGCCAGGCCCGCGAGCAGGCGGTCGATGTCCGCCTCGGTGCTGTAGCAGCCAAAAGAGGCGCGTACCGTGGCAGCCAATCCGAACCAGGTCATGACTGGCATGGCGCAATGGTGGCCGGTGCGGATCGCAACGCCTTCGCGATCGAGAATGGTACCGACGTCATGGGGATGAATGCCCGCGAGCGTGAAGGAGATGACGCCGGCCTTGTCGCGCGCGGTGCCGACCAGGGTGAGTCCTGGGACTTCGCGCAAGCGCGCCGTAGCGATTTCCAGCAACCGTCGCTCGTGTGCGGCCACGCGCTCGCGGCCGAGCATATCGAGGTAGTCGAGTGCGGCGCCCAGGCCGATGGCACCCGAGATATTGGGTGTGCCCGCTTCGAATTTCCACGGCAACTCGTTAAAGGTGCTGTGTTCAATCGCCACGCTCAGGATCATGTCGCCGCCGCCCTGCCAGGGCGGCATCGCCGCAAACAGCGATTCGCGCCCGTAGAGCACGCCGATGCCGGTGGGGCCGTAGATCTTGTGGCCGGAAAATGCATAGAAATCGCAATCAAGCTGCCGCACGTCGACGCGCTGGTGGGCGATCGCCTGGGCGCCGTCGAGCAGCACCGGCACGCCGCGCGCATGCGCCATTGCGATGAGTTCCGCGACCGGCAACACCGTGCCGAGCGCATTGGAGACGTGCGCGAGCGCCACCAGGCGCGTGCGCGGGCCGAGCAACCTTGCGAACCCGTCGAGATCAAGTTCGCCATTTGGCAAGAGTGGCGCGGCCACCAGCCGGGCGCCGGCGCGCGCGCAGGCCATCTGCCAGGGCACGATGTTGGCGTGATGCTCGAGGTGCGTGATCAGCACTTCGTCGCCCGCGCGCAGCTGCGCGCCGCCCCAGGCCTGCGCCACCAGATTGATGGCCTCGGTGGTGCCGTGCGTGAGGATGATCTCGCGCGTCGAGCGCGCATTGATGAAACGCCGCACCGTCTCGCGTGCGGCTTCGAATGCCGCGGTCGCCTCCTGGCTGAGCGCGTGCACGCCGCGATGCACGTTGGCGTGGGTCGTGGTCGCGTAGCGCTCGATCGCGTCGAGTACCGAGCGCGGCTGCTGCGAGGAAGCCGCGCTGTCCAGATAGGTCAGCGGCCGGCCGTGCACCTCACGGCCAAGAATCGGAAAATCGGCGCGCACCCGTTCTGCGTGCAGCCGGCCGTGCGCGTCCGCATAATCGGTTACCGGCAGTGCGCGCGGCGCGCTCACTGCAGCAGCTCCGTCGCCGGCGCATCACTGAGGCGCGCTGCGGCGGCCACTTCAGCCGCGCGGCGCAAGGCCGGCGGTTCGATGGCCGCGAAGGCTTCGCCGAGCAACGCCCATTTCAGGAGCGAACGCGCAGCGGCGGGCTCAAGCCCGCGCGACAACAGATAGAACAGCAGGTTCTCGTCGAGCCGGCCGGTGGTGGCGCCGTGCGCCGCCTGGATATCATCGGTGTTGATGGTCAGCCGCGGCCGCAGGTTCACGGCGGCGCCCTTGCCGTCGATCAGACCGCGCAGCGATTGCAGCACGCGCGTGCCCGGCGCGCCGGGCAGCACCTGGACATCGGCGCTGCAGGCGATGTGGGCGTGGTCGCTGGCGATGCCGCGAAACAGCTGGTCGCTGCGGGTCCCCGGTGCCTCGTGCAGCACCGCGAACTGGACATCGGATACTTCACTGCCACGCGCCGCGGCCAGCGCGCGTATCTGCACGCTGGCGTCGCGTCCCTGCAGCCGGATCAGCGCGCTGCTGCGATCGCTCCCACCGCCGGCGGCAATGTGCGCGAGCCCGTAGCTGGCGCGCTCGCCCAGAGTGGCCGTCAGCGTGTCGTAGTACAGCGCATTTCCGGCTGCCTGCTGCAGGCGCGTATGCTGGAGCTGCGCGCCCGCCCCAAGCTGCAGGCGCAGGTTGCTGCAGTTCAAGGCCGCCGCGGCTGCGCTCGGCGCGGCGGCCAGGTGGCAGCCCAGGTGCCGCTCCACTAGGGAAACGCGGGCATCGGCGGCAATCTCGACGACGATCTCGGTATAGCCGCCGGCCGCGCCGGGAGTCGTGAGGTAAATGAGTTCCAGTGACGCTGATCCGGCAATCTGCAAGGCGAGCGGATCAGGAGCAAACATGCGGGCGATCAGGCCCATGCGCCCGTCGCCCGTGGTCTCGTAAGTCAGGGTCGCAGAATCCGCGGCCAACGCGGCAGCCACCGGGACACGGATAATCGGCGCCAAGGCGGGCAGCGGCCAGGCGGGACTGAGCAAGCCGTCCACGAAGACCAGGCGGGTGTAGCCCGCGAGCGCTGCGGGCAGGGGAGGGAGGCCTGTGCCCGGCGCCAGCGGCACGGCCGGACGGAACCGGACTACGCTCTCGAGGGCACGCAGGTTGGCGTAGCGCCAGTTTTCCTCGCGGCGCGTCGGCAGGCTGTGCGCGCGCAGTGCCTGCGCCGCAGCAAGCCGTGCGCTGGACTGCGCCGGTTGCGCATCGAACTCACCCAGCAGTCGTTCGAGCGCGCTCATGCGACCGCCTCGAGCAGCCAGTCGTAGCCGCGGCGCTCGAGCTCGAGCGCCAGTTCGCGATCGCCGCTGCGCACGATGCGGCCGCGCGCCAACACATGCACCTGGTCGGGCACCACGTGATCGAGCAGTCGCTGATAATGAGTCACCAGCACCACGGCACGCCCGGGCGAGCGCAGCGTATTGATGCCGCGGCCCACGACCTTGAGCGCGTCGATGTCCAGACCCGAGTCGGTCTCGTCGAGCAGCGCCAGGCGCGGCTCCAGCACCAGCATCTGCAGGATTTCGTTGCGCTTCTTCTCGCCGCCCGAAAATCCCTCGTTGACGCCGCGGGTCAGCAGCGCCTCGTCGATCTGCATGACGCGCATCTTCTCGCGCACCATGCTGAGAAAATCGAAGGCGTCGATCTCCGCCGCACCGCGCTGGCGGCGGCGCGCGTTGAGCGCCGCCTTGAGCAGGTAGGCGTTGTTGACGCCCGGAATCTCCACCGGGTACTGGAAGCCCAGGAACACTCCGGCGCGGGCCCGCTCCTCGGGCGCGAGCGCCAGCAGGTCCACGCCATCGAAGTGCGCGCTGCCGCCCGTCACCGCGTAACCGGGGCGCCCCGCCAACACGTGCGCCAGCGTGCTCTTGCCCGAGCCATTCGGACCCATGATGGCGTGCACTTCGCCCGCGCGCACCGTCAGCGAGACGCCGTGCAGCACCGCTGTGCCGGCCACGCTGACACGGAGGTCTTTGATCTCCAGGAGCGGGGCACTCATCCGACCGCTCCTTCCAGGGTCACGGCCAGGAGATTCTGGGCCTCGACTGCAAATTCCATGGGCAATTCCTTGAACACTTCGCGGCAGAAGCCGCTGACGATCATGTTGACGGCGTCCTCGGGCCCAAGGCCGCGCTGCTGGCAGTAGAACAACTGGTCCTCGCTGATGCGCGAGGTGCTCGCTTCATGCTCGACGGTGGCGAGCGCGTTGCGCGATTCGATGTACGGAAAAGTATGCGCTCCGCACTGTGAACCGAGCAGCAGCGAGTCGCAGCGCGTGAAATTCCGCGCGCCGTGCGCCGAGGGCATGATCTTCACCAGCCCGCGATAGGTGTTCTGGCCGTGACCGGCGGAGATGCCTTTGGAGACGATGGTGCTGCGGCTGTTGGCGCCGATATGGATCATCTTCGTGCCGGTGTCGGCCTGCTGGTGGTGGTTGGCGGTGGCCACCGAGTAGAACTCGCCGACCGAGTTTTCGCCGCGCAGCACGCAGCCCGGGTATTTCCAGGTGATGGCCGAGCCGGTCTCGACCTGGGTCCAGGAGATGCGTGAATTGCGGCCCCGGCACTCGCCGCGCTTGGTGACGAAATTGAAGATGCCACCGCGCCCCTCGGCATCCCCGGGATACCAGTTCTGCACGGTCGAGTACTTGATCTGCGCGTCATCGAGCGCCACCAGCTCGACGACCGCGGCGTGCAGCTGGTTCTCGTCGCGCATCGGCGCCGTGCAGCCTTCCAGATAGCTCACATGGCTGCCCGCGTCGGCGATGATCAGCGTACGCTCGAACTGCCCGGTATTGGCGGCGTTGATGCGGAAGTAAGTGGACAGCTCCATCGGGCAGCGCACTCCCGGCGGCACGTACACGAACGAGCCGTCGGAAAACACCGCGCAGTTGAGCGTGGCGTAGAAATTGTCGGTATAGGGCACCACGCTCCCCAGGTACTGCTCCAGCAGCTCCGGGTGCGAATGCACGGCTTCAGAGAACGGGCAGAAGTTCACGCCGGCCTCGGCGAGCCGGCTCTTGAAGGTGGTGGCGACCGAGACGCTGTCGAAGACCGCGTCGACCGCGACGCCGGCGAGGCGCGCGCGTTCGTGCAGCGGCACGCCCAGCTTGGCGTAGGTCTCGAGGAGCTTGGGGTCGACGTCCGCCAGGCTCTTGGGCGCGTCGCCCTTGGGCTTCGGCGCTGAGAAATACGAGATGGCCTGGTAGTCGATCGGCGGGTAATGCAGGTGCGCCCAGTGCGGTTCGCGCATCTGCCGCCAGTGCGCGAAGGCGCGCAGCCGCCAGTCGAGCAGGAACTTGGGCTCGCGCTTGCGGGCCGAAATCATCTGCACCACGGATTCGTCGAGCCCTGGTGCGATGGTGTCGGACTCGATGTCGGTTACGAATCCATGTTCGTAACCACGGTCGAACAGCGCCGACAGTTCGCTGTTGCCACTCATGCGCGTTCCGTACGGCCGCCGCGCAGCGCGCGCTCGAGCGCGGCGAAGCGCACCGGTTCGCCGCCGAGGCCCGCCAGTTCCACCAGCGTGATCTCCTGCAGCGAGCGGTGGATCGCGAGGTTGACCCGCTGCCAGGCGCGGCCCACCCCGCAGGTGCTCTCGATGCTGCATTGGTGGCTGCGGCTCGCGCACTCGATCAGGGCCATGGGTCCTTCGAGCGCGTCGAGGATCTGCGCCGCGGTGATCTCGGCAGCGGGGCGCGCCAGGCGATACCCACCGCGCAGGCCCAGGGTGGAACTGACCAGCCCGCGCCGGTGCAGCTGCTTGAGCACCTTGCTGACCGTGGGCGCGGCCAGATGGGTCTGGCCCGACAGCTGCGCGGCCGTCAACTGCCGTTCCGGCGCTGCCGCCAGGCGGGCCAGCAGCACGGTGGCGTAATCGGTCATTTTGCTGATGCGCAACATGGCTGCTCCCTATCTAGGACTAGTTTAGTCCTATATTGGTTTCACTTAAAGGGGCAGAGCCCGGCTTTGCTATGCTTGCGGCCTCTTTATTGGAGGTAGACGCATGGGTTTCGCAGATCTGGAGAGTGTAGCGGCCGCAATGGTTGCCGCCGGCAAGGGCATCCTGGCGGCTGATGAGAGCTCGGGCACAATCAAGAAGCGCTTTGACAAGATCGGCCTCGAGTCTACCGAAGAGGCCCGCCGCGGCTACCGCGAACTGCTGTTCACCACACCGGACATGGCGCAGTCGATCAGTGGCGTCATTTTCTATGATGAAACGCTGCGCCAGAAGACCAGCAGCGGCGTGCCCTTCACGCAATACCTGGCCAAGCTCGGGGTCGTCCCCGGCATCAAGGTCGACATGGGCGCCAAGCCCATGGCGGCGTTTCCGAACGAGACCATTACCGAAGGGCTGGACGGCCTGCGCGAACGGCTGATGGAGTACTACCAGCTCGGTGCCCGCTTCGCCAAGTGGCGCGGCGTCATCGACATTGGTGATGGCTTCCCGACCCGTTACGCGATCCATGCCAACGCCCAGGCGCTGGCCCGTTATGCGGCACTTTGCCAGGAACAAAACATCGTCCCCATCGTCGAACCCGAGGTGCTGATGGACGGCGGCCACACGCTCGAGCGCTGCGAGGCAGTGACCAGCGCGGTGCTGACGGAGGTATTCCAGCAGCTCGAAGGCCATCGCGTCCACCTGGAAGGCATGATCCTCAAACCCAACATGGTCATCGCGGGCCG